>JAFTZZ010000275.1 GCA_017460905.1 Acidaminococcaceae bacterium
CACCACAAACTTGCCGTCGTCTACTGTCAGGTCCAGATGTCTGATGATCTCTTTTTCTTTTTTCTCATCAAAGACGTTAAAGCTTACATCTTTTAATTCAAGCATGATTCCTCCTGATGATGTGAATGCTTTGTGTTTTTTGTAATAATATATTATACCACATATTATAAGAAAAATGAAGTTTGTTTGCCCGGCTAATACTGCCTTCATAGCGCTCAGCGAACGCTTCGCTTATTCAGGCAGTATCAGCCCGGGCAATTAACTCTCAATATATTTCCTAAAATTTGCAGTAGCAATTTTTCTATAGTATGATACAATAGAAAAGTATTACATCGCAAAATCAGGAACAGGAGATTTATATCTTGATTGAATTGCTAAAGGCCGTTCTGTTCGGCATTGTTGAAGGCGTTACGGAATGGCTTCCTATATCCTCTACAGGGCACATGATCCTGCTGGACGAGTTTATCCACCTGGGTGTCAGCGCAGAGTTTTATAAGCTGTTCGAAGTCGTTATCCAGTTAGGCGCGATCTTAGCTGTTATCATTTTATATTTCAAAAATATCTGGCCGTTAAAGTGGAACAACGGGGAATGTACACTGGACCGCAGCATACTGGACCTGTGGGGAAAGATCATTGTTGCCTGCTTGCCCGCAGCAGTCATCGGAATTCTTTTTGATGACTGGATGGAAGATCATTTCTTTACACCGGAAGTAGTTGCCCTGACTTTGATTGCCTACGGGTTTCTGTTTGCCATCATTGAAAACTATAATCTGGGATCAAGGTCCGTTAAAAGGGTTGAAGACATTTCCTATAGAAAAGCATTCGAAATCGGAGTTTTTCAGCTGTTCTCGCTGGTTCCAGGCACATCCCGTTCCGGATCTACTATAATGGGCGGACTGCTGATTGGGCTGGAACGCAGTGTCGCGGCGGAATTTACGTTTTATCTGGCAATTCCCGTCATGATAGGAGCGTCGTTGTTGAAACTGGCAAAATATGTTATTCGTGTAGGTTTCGTATTCAACGGCAGCGAGCTGCTCATTTTAACGATTGGCTGTATCGTCGCTTTTATCGTCAGCATCATCGTCATACGTTTCCTGATGAGCTACATCAAAAAGCATAATTTCGTACCCTTTGGATACTACCGCATAGTGTTGGGTATTTTGGTACTTATATACTTTAAAATTCTGAATTAAATCAGAAAAAACTGACAGACTTAAAAGCATCGGCATTATCCCTAAAGGGGCATCCCCTTCGACGAACGAAGTGAGGAGGGGGAAAAAGGGATAATCGCCGATGCTTTTTATACTGTTCTTAAAATGTAAAATCAAACAAATAAATCAGTACCTTCCACTACTCTTCCACAATCACCAGCCGCGTTTCTTCCGGCGCCGACAGGTGCGGATGAGCGGCAAAGTATTCTTCCAGCAGGCCCAGACTCCGGGTCGCGATGACCTTCGGCATGGCGTTGCGGGTGATTTCGGCTTCGGATATCCCCAGCCCTGTCTGCAGGTTTTTAAAATGGAACTGGTGCATGCCGATCCGCAGCAGTTCGTCGTCGCCTACCTCCTGCCCGTACATTGAAAAGCTGGTGACCTTTTTCAGTTTCCTGTTGTACACCACGCGCATGCCTTCCGAGAACTGGTAGAATTCCGTGTGGGCGTCCGCGTCAAAAGCCTCATCCCTTAGCATATATTCCAGCATACGGCGGAACTGTTTTCCCGTCGCTACATATCTGTACACTTCCTCATCAAAAGGCTCCATCTCCTGCAAATCCTTCAACGTCATAACAGGACCTATAAACTGGCTGCGCAGACTGCCGGAAGCGTGCAGCATGATATCCAGCCCCAGGGATTTCTTGAACGCATCTGCGAAAATTTTGCCGACAGCCGTTTCCCTGTTGCGTACCGGATGGGTATAGCGTTCCGGGAAACGGGTCAGAATCCGGTTATATTTCGATTCCGTAATTGTATTGTATTTTTCGATTACATCTTTCAGCACCGCATCCTCCGGACAGTGTTCCGGGTCTACGGGAATCAGCTGCCAGGTGTAGCTGTCGATGCTGTTGAGATCGGTATCGACCATGATATCAAAACGGCCCACCTGATCGGTGCCGGACGCCGCCTGCACAATAGGAATGCCGTTTACCTCAATGGGTTTTTCCAGCAGCGTATGGCTGTGCCCGCCGATGATCAAGTCCACACCCCAGCGGGTATCCAGTATGGCGGCCAGCTGCTGGTCCGCTTCAATGCCGATATGGGTCAACAGAACAGTGAAATCAATATCCTCCGTCTGGTAGGCGTCGCAGATGCGCCCGACCTCTGCCGCCGCTTCCTTTATATCTACCAGCGTGCCGATCAGCTTTTCCAGCTTTGTTTTCTGCAGCACTTCTTCCGTCAGGATACCGATAAACAGCACCTTCATGCCGTCGATTTCCAGGATTCGGTGGGAATGGAACAGCCGCCTGCCGTTGTTTTTCAGATACATGTTTGCGTTGATAATAGGAAAGTTAGCGCATTTTTCCAGGAACAGCAGATGCGCCAGCCCGTAGTCTACTTCATGGTTGCCGATCGTCACCACATCCGGCGCCAGCAGGTTCATGATTTCAATGGTCGAAATGCCTTTGTATTCCGAATCAATGAGGGAGCCCTGGAACATATCCCCCGCTATTACATAGACAACATTCTTTTCCTCTTTGCGAACCTTGTTCACATAGCCGGACAGCATAGAAACACCGCCGATCAGCTTGTCATCCACTTTTTCTACCAGAAAATCACCGTGAAGATCGTTTGAATGGAGTAAGGTAAGCTTCTTCAAATGTTTCATTCCAGTTCCTTTCTGCCAATTCCGGCAATCTGTTCATAAATATGCTGGTTAATACAACAAAAGCAGACAAGCTGGCGCTCGCACCATAATAAGCGATTACGCCTGCCACACGTATTTGGTAATCACATCAATGCAGGAAAGCCGCCCGCCCGCTAGACAGGCGCCTGTATCGCACAAAATAATACGGTTGTCCCGGATGACGGGATACATATCCCAGGTAATGTCTTTAAACATGTATTGCAGATTCTGGATCGGCGTATGCCCTACCACAATGGTTTCTTTTCCGTGGTAATTGTTGTAAAATTTCTCCCGGATCCAGATCAGGTCCTTTTCCTGCTGCGCTTCCAACGGAACATCCGGATCAACACCCGCATGGCAGAAATAGAAATCGCCTGCGCGGTAATACAGCGGCAGGTTCCTGGCATAATCCAGCCGGTTCTGCAGCGCTTTGGCGCCCATCTGCTGTAGCTGCGGCAGCGTTTTATCCCCGCCGTACATCAGCCACTCACTGGTACGGTTCAGCAGACGCACGTCCAATTCGTCCTTTGTTTTTGCCAGCGCATCGTAATAGTCCAGCATGTGCCGCTCGTGATTACCCATCAGAAAAATCACGGACTCCGGGTACTTTTTCTGCAAGTGCATCACATAATCAAAGCACTGCAGCGACTCCGGGCCGCGGTCGATCAGATCGCCCAAAAAGATCAGCCTGTCGATTTTCGGATCAAACTTTATACGGCGCATCAGCGTTTTCAGTTTTTTATACTGGCCATGGACATCCCCTACGGCCATCAGCCGGCTTCCTATCATCATAACACCTGTGAGGTATCCTTTTTGTTATATTTTAACCTATTTTGTAATTTTAGTAAATCATCAGCAAATTATTGTAAATCTCTGTAAATTGTCATAAATTTGCCAAAATTAGCGATTATACTGAATGCAGAAAAATGAAAATGCGTTTGACTGCGTTTACTGAACAGTAAACGCAAACTCATTTAAAATGCATCCTTTCTGATGTCTTCAGTATTTAAACGGAGGTAACGCCCATGAAAAACTGGAAAAAAACTGCTGTGGGACTGCTGGCTGTTTCTGTTTTATCTGCCGGTCTTGCCTTGCCGGTTCCTGCGGACGCAGCAGCCATAAACCAAAAGACCGCTGCAAAAACAGAATACAAGGACGGCACCGTAGTACCGGCTTCCCAGTCGGAAGCAATGCGGGCCGCTGCCAAGGAACAGGTTTTGTCAAAGTATTATATTACCAGCGGCAGCAAGCTGAATAAATTTGTGGCACTGCTGGAAGGCCTCTCTCCGGAAAAGACCGGACTGAACGCAGCACAGCCTTATTTTTACCGCATGGATAAGGCCCTGACCGGCAACTACTTTTATCATGTCAAAGCCTTCACCCCCGATATGGAAACGCTGGCAGGCGAATACTTCATGGCCAAGGACAACAGCTGCGTGTTCCGCCGTTTTCCGGAGGACAACAGCATAGAGCTGCTGGAAGGCACTACTGACAAACTGCTGAAAAAAGTCGAAATCTATCCGGCCAGCGTGATCATTCCGCTGAAAAGCTCCGGAAAAGTACTGGTACGCGTACCCGGCAACCTTCCTTATGATCTTACCCTGACCAGCTTAAATGAAAATATTGCAACGGTAACCGAAGAAAACGGGCAGCTGAACATTTCCGGCAATGCGCGGGGGTATGCGGATATCCTGGCAGAAGTGGAAATTGGCGGATATGTAAAGAGCGAAAAACTGCGTTTTGCCGTCATGGACGAACGGGACATTGCAGCGTATGAAGCCCGCCGCGCTTATTATGCATCCCTGCCGATATATATCGGGGCTGACTGGGGCTGGTGGGGACACCATCATCACCACCCCGGACCGCCTCCCCGTCCGCACGGCGGTCCCGGCCCCAGGCCTGGCGGTCACGGACCCCACAAATGAATAAAAGAAACCAAAACGGTCCTGCGCACTATACAATCAGTTCGCAGAACCGTTTTTTCTTGTGTCATGAATTCCCTGCAATTTACAGGAATTCATGGTATAATAAATATAAAGGAAAAACATCGTAGAATACAAGCCACATTATTTTTAAACAAAACCAACAACACATCAGAAGAGGAGGAACTCATCATGGACGAAAAGAAAATCTACACCGAAGAAGAAATTGAACAGTTGTCTGAACAGGCGTCGCAAAATGCCATGGAACATTTCAAGCACGGCCTGAACTGCGGCGAATGCGTGCTGCAGGGATTCCTTGACCTGGGTATCAGCGAATATCCTCCCGAAATCATCGCGCTGGTTTCCGGCATGGGCGGCGGCATGGGCTTTACCAAGCACACCTGCGGCGCAGTGAACGCCGGTATGGTCGTCATCGGCAGCAAACAGGGCCGTAAAAATCCCTATGCAAAAGAGACCTTCGCGGAACGGGTGGATGAACTGCATCACGAAGGCACCGGTATCTATCCCCGCCACGGCGATTATGTGAAAGCCTGCATCACCGAATACGGTACCATCGAATGCCGCGACCTCTGCTTCCCCTTTGACGAATCCACCAAGGAAGGCATGAAAGAAAGAGCGCGCAACTGCAAAAAAATCATCGGCTTCTGCGCGAAACAGGCAACGAAGGCTGCACTGAAGAAGTAAAACATGAACCGGTATCAGCGTTATACTGATGCCGGTATTTTTAAAAGCAGTTAAGACACAAACTATCAAAATTTTACAATAAGGATTTTTTAACAAAAGCGCACAACAACGAGCATAAAACACTGTCAGCTAAGGAGGAACTGGTTTGAATAAGAAAATTTTAGTGGTAGGCGGCGTAGCCGGCGGCGCTTCCGTCGCAGCCCGGGCCCGCCGTCTGGACGAACATGCGGAAATCATCATCTTGGAACGGGGGCCTCACGTCTCCTTTTCCAACTGCGCGCTCCCCTATTTTCTCAGCCGCACCGTCGCGGACAGCGCTGACCTTGTGATGATGGACCCGGCCCAGTTTAAAAAGAAATATAATATTGAAGTCCGTACAGAACATGAAGTGACGGCCATCAACCGCGCAGAAAAAACGGTTACGGTAAAAAGCCTGGCTGATGGAAAAGAGTACAGTGAAGCCTACGACGTACTGATCCTCTCCCCCGGCGGCGCACCGATCCTGCCCGGCTCCATTGAAGGCATTCGCAATGAAAACGTCTTCGGAATCCGTAATGTCATCGATATCGTCAGGCTGGATGAATACATCCGCACCCGCAAAGCCACAGACATCGCCGTAGTCGGCGGCGGTTTCATCGGCTGCGAAATTGCGGAAAACCTGGTGCGCGCAGGATACAAAGTTACACTGATCGAAGCGCTGAATCAGGTCATGACCCCCTTCGATTACGACATGGCGCAGATCTTGCACAAAGAAATGCTGGATAAAGGCATCTCGCTGGTATTAAAAGACGGTGTGAAGAAGATCCTCGCCGGCGCCATCGAACTTGCCAGCGGCAGACAGGTTAAAGCGGACGCCGTCGTCATGGCCGTGGGCATCCGTCCCGAAACAACGCTGGCGAAAAACGCAGTGCTGGATATCGGTGAAACCGGCGGCATCAGGGTCAACGCCAACTTCCAGACCAGCGATCCTTCCATTTATGCTGTAGGCGACGCTGTCGAAGTATTCAACCGCCTCACCCGCAAGCCCATGCGGCTGGCTTTGGCCTGGCCCGCCCAGATGGAAGCCCGCGCCGCGGCAGATCATATCTACGGCATCCACAACCGGAAAAAAGGCTTCATCGGTTCTTCTGTCATCCGGGTTTTTGACCTGCTGGCTGCCAGCACCGGCCTGAACGAAAAAGTGGCAAAAGCGGCCGGCCTTTCCTATGAAGTTGCTTATGTCATCCCTGCGGACAAGGTCAGCCTGATGCCTGATGCACATCCGATCCACCTAAAGCTGGTTTTCGAAACGCCTACCGGACGGCTGTTAGGCGCCCAGGCCATCGGCAAGGGCGAAGCAGACCGGCGGATCGACGTTATCGCGGCGCTCATCTCCATGGACGGCACGCTGGAAGATCTGAAGAACATGGAACTGTGCTATGCGCCGGTAGTCGGCACGGCGAAGGATGCGGTCAACATGGCTGCGTTAGTGGGACTGAACCTGCTGCACGGCGTCTACCGCCAGGTTCCCTTAACACAAGTCCGTGAGCTGGTGGAAAGCAACGCCTGCATTATTGACGTGCGGGAAAAAGGCGAATTTGATGCAGGCCATCTGAAAAATGCCGTCAATATCCCCCTGAGCCAGTTGCGCCAGCGTATGGCCGAAATCCCCAAAGACCGCCCGGTCTATCTGCACTGCCGTTCCAGCCAGCGCAGCTACAATGCCATCATGGCCCTGCAGCACTGCGGCTTTGATAACCTGTATAATATCGCCGGTTCGTATCTGGCGATCTGCCTGTATGAATATCCGCAGGATGTGCTGTTTGGAAGAGAGAAAATTGTAACAGAGTATAATTTTAAGTAATCAGGCATTAAATCTAATTAAATAATCGCCGGACATATCCCTCCTTCCCCCTCCTCGTTTCACTCGTCGAAGGGCCCCTTCAGGGATTTGTCCGGCGATTTATCTGTTTTGGCAAATACGCTGATTTCACTAATTCAAGTCACTTTCTTTTAATTTTTCGTTAAACTGTCCCTTTTTAAATTGTCGATTTTATCTATAATTAGAGGTGCAGTTGTTCTAAACATTCATAAATTTATGAGAAGAAAACAAATGAGGGGGACTTTATGATGACGATGTATAAGGCTATGACGATCGCCGGTTCTGATACCAGCGGCGGCGCGGGTATGGAAGCGGACCTGAAGACGTTTCAGGAACTGGGCGTGTACGGCACGACGGCCCTCACCTGTATCGTTGCGCAAAACCCGAATGCGGACTGGGCGCACGAAATTTACCCGATTGAACTCATCACCATTGAAAAACAGCTCACCACGATTCTGCAGGGAATCGGCTGCGACGCCCTTAAGACCGGCATGTTAGGTAGCGCCGAGCTGGTTGAACTGGTTGCGCAGACGATCGACAAATACAATTTGAAAAATGCCGTCATCGATCCGGTCATGGTCTGCAAGGGTATCGATACCATCATGGTGCCGGAAGCCGCAGCCGCCATAAAGGAACTGCTGGTACAGCGGGCTCTTGCAATGACGCCGAACCTGCTGGAAGCGGCGTATCTGGCAGAAATGCCTGCGATTACCACCCTTGAGGACATGAAACAGGCGGCAGCCAAAATCCACGATAACGGCTGCCAGTACGTCATCTTAAAAGCGGGAGACCGCCTGCCCGGTGACGAAGCACTGGAACTCGTCTATGACGGAAAGACCTTCACGGAAAAACGGCATCCGAAAATCTCCGGAGCCTATAATCACGGCGCGGGCTGCACCTTCTCCGCCGCTATTACAGCAGGCCTGGCCAAAGGACAGACAATCACCGAAGCGCTGGAAAAGGCCGAAGCTTTTATCGACGCCGCGCTCCGCCAGTCCTTCCGTCTGAACCGGTGGTCCGGCGCTTTAAAGCACTGTGCCTGGAGAGAATGAACCGATTCATCAGCAATGTGCAACGCCCCATTCTTTGCACGATTACATCGGGATTATTTTTTCATTAAAATACCATAGCAAAAACACGCAACGCGCCTTTGAACGCTGCGTGTTTTTTATTTTTATGAAAGTCTATTTATTATGTTTTACCCTGTGTAGCTTTCATCAAAGAACTTATGAATAAAAAACGGTACGGTCAGGTTCATCATCAGCAGACGGACGATCTGGTACGTCAGGATCAGCGACACGTCCGCGCCCATGCTCATACCGGCCAGGCACATTTCTGCCACGCCGCCGGGCGCCATGGCCAAAAACGCGGTCACAATCGGGATGCCGTAATACCGGACAAGTATCTCTGCCACTGCGATACTTCCGCCGATGATCAGCAGTGTTCCGATAACCGCGTAAGGCAGCAGCACACGGGTCCGGAACAACCGCTCCTTATCCAGCATGCAGCCCATGTACAGCCCGATATTCACCTGCGCCAGATTCATCAGCAGCGGCGGAACCTTCTGCAGGTTCACATGACAGGCAATAGAAAAAAGAGCCGTCGCCACAATGGGGCCAATCAGCGCCGCCGTAGGCACCTTCAGCTTTTTGGCAATGATAAAACCGGCTCCGGCCACCGGTATCAGCACCAGCCAGGTCAGGCCGTCATTATTCCCCAGCGGGGTAAGCAGCCCCTGAGGCGCCACCGTCGCCCCCAGCAGATGGATCACCAGAAACGGAACCGTGATAATTACGCCGAACAGACGGATCGTCTGCTGCATAACGACCACGTTGGCATCCACCCGCGGGTCTTCGTCCGCCATCAGCATCATCTGGTTCAGACCGCCCGGCAGCATACCCATGATACAGCTCAGCAGGTTGGCAAAGGTATGCTTATAGGTAACCCAGGCCACCGCCAGCGAAATGCCGATAGCGACAAATGAAGCGCCAAACACGCCCGCAAGCTGCTCCGACATGCGCAGCAGCGTATCCTGCGTAAAGTCGCGCCCGATACCGTACCCTGCCACAACCAGTCCTAAATTGCGCCACAGGACCGGCCAGCGCATATCCGTCCAGACAAAGAACTTTAAAACTGACGCGGTAATGATGCCGCTCAGCATGAACGGTATGGGAATCCGGAAATAAAAAAGAAGCAGGCCGATTGCAAACGCAATCAGCAGTCCTGTTAAACGTTTCTTCATGCAATCCCCTCAAAAACAGAAAATGCAGTTACAGTTTCCGCCTGCCACGCAAACGCAGGCAGCCGAACGCCGTCATCGTATAAAAACACCCCTGCCGTCTCAGACAGCAGGGGTAACTTGCTTTGCATTACAACTTGTACTGCGCTTTGATCTTGCCGATAAACTTGATCAGTTCCGGCTTGCAGTTTGCCTTTTCTACGATTGCGCCCTGCTTGTCGTTCAGCATCAGGTAAAAATTGGTAGGCGTTTCGTAAATGTGACGCAGCTGCACATACTTGTAAGCGGCGCGGCCCATCTTATTGACCTCTTCGTAATGATCCAGATAAAAGGTCATATTGCTGGGCGTGCCCTCCAGCCGGCTTTTGGCGAATTCCTTTTCGGCCGCGCGGCGGACATTGTACGGAATCAGGTACAGGAACGTGGCGATACCGGCCACTACCATAATTCCGGCTGCAATATACCAGGCATTGTACAGGCAGATCGCAATAATGACAGCAATGATAGCCGCAATGATGTACTGGGCCTTTTTAAACTTGCTGTCGTGTTTCTGAATCTCCAGGTTCATCTTGCCAAATTCCGCTGCGCTGTACGTCGTATTCGTTTTATAAATGATTCGCATTGATTCTTCTCTCCCCTTGCCTCTTCTTCGAGTTCGTCACTCATTTTTGTATTGTACCACATCCTGCGCAAATTGCAAATACGAAAATTGAAAAATGAATACGAATTTTACAGTAAATCAAAACCGGAGCAGACCCGCAATGGGTTTGCCCCGGTAATGTTTCAGTTTTTACTTGCAGCAGGAAACGCAGTCATGACAACTGTTGCATAATAACACACAACAGCAAAACCGCGTCCGCCGTTCTAACAGATTACTGGTGTTTCCGTTCGCTCTTGTCAACTACGCAGCAAACCGCGCCGTCGCCGGTGATGTTAACAGTGGTACGGAACATATCCAGTACACGGTCGATACCGGCCACCAGGGCCAGGCCTTCCATAGGCAGCTGCACTGCCTGCAGAACCATAGCCAGCATAATAAGGCCTGCGCCAGGCACACCGGCGGTACCGATAGAAGCCAGCGTACCGGTGAAAATGACCATCATCATATCGGAAGAAGTCAGGTTCACGCCGAATGCGTTGGCAACAAAAAGAGTGCAAACGCCCATGTAAAGCGCGGTACCGTCCATGTTGATGGTGCAGCCCAGCGGCAGTACGAAGGAAGTAACCTCACGGGACAGGCCCAGTTTTTCCTGGCAGTTCTTCATGTTAACGGGCAGCGCCGCCGCGGAGGAACAGGTGGTGAAAGCCAGCGCCATCGCTTCGGACATGCCGCGGAAGAATTTCAGCGGGGAAATGCCGCCGCCTACAGAAGCCAGCGTGGAATATACCAGGATGCACTGCAGAGCACAGCCGATAGCTACGCACATGATTACGCTTAACAGCGGGAGCAGTACCTTCGGACCGTTTTTGCAGACAACCGGCAGTAACAGCGCAAACACGCCGATAGGAGCAAACTTCATAACAATGGCGATGATTTTGTAGCAGACTTCAGCAGCCGCGTCAAAGAAGTCCATCAACAGCTTGGACTGCTTCTCCGCCACCTGGGTAATGCCTACGCCTACAAACAGCGCAAAAATGATGATCGGCAGAATCTGGGCTTTCGCCATGGAGTCGATCGGATTGGTAGGTACCATGTTTACCAGCACCTGCATAAAGGTCGGCGCTTCTTTTACCTTCGGCGCAACCTTACCCGCAATATCCAGGCCCTGACCGGGCTGGATGATACCGGCAACGGCAAAACCGAGGATGATCGCCACTGCCGTCGTAACCAGATACAGACCGATGGTCTTGGCGCTGATACGGCCCAGCTTTTTGCTGTCGCCGCCCAGGCTGGTAACGCCTACAATCAGAGAGCAGAATACAACCGGCACAATCATCATCTTGATGAAGTTGATGAAGATGGTGCCAATGGGAGCAATCCATTTATTGATAAACGGCAGCCCCTCCGGTCCGACGCCGAGGCCAACGGCTACGGACAACACTAACGCAATGAGAATCTGAACTGATAAATTCATAATTTTCCCCCTTGTTTCTTAATTCTAAAGTTGATAAATCTGACAGCCGAAATAATTGTAACACTTTTTTTTAATCTACGCCATATTTCCGATTCATGTATACATGTATACATGACAGATTTCCTGTCATTCACCTTTTGAATTTTTCATCCGGTTCCTTTACATTTTTTCACATATACCTGTATAATAAAATATAAATGTAGAAGGATCGCTGAAGCGTTGTTGCAAAAATATGTAAATGCTAATCATTTATAAACCAGATGTACGGGAGGTATATAATTATGAACAGTTCGTTAGCCAGCAACTCTGCCGCTGCCAATATGTGCGAAAAAATCAACAAACTGATCCGTAATTTTGAGAAGAGCCTGCAGCCTGATGAAGTCGCCGCCATGAGCCTCGCCTCGTTCACCAACCGGCCGTTTATCATCAAACGCCTGGGCTACTGGAACCCGGACCTGATCGTACTCTATGGATTTGACCCCGGCACCGGGGAAGCCATGAAAATTATCCAGCACATCTCCCAGTTCAAGCTGTGCCTGTTCACATTAAAGCGTCCACCGGAGGACGCGCCCATTCCCGGGGAAGAGGAAGAAGAAAAAAAGCCAGGCCGCCGGATCGGTTTTATCATTAACGAAGAAGAAGCGAACAATTAATGTTCGCTTCTTTTAATTTACAAAGTATTAGTATTGAAATTATGCGCCCGGCTTCCGTACGATCGGCATACGGATGCCAGTGTTCTTTACAACCGGCTTAGAGGAAACTGTGTTGCCATTCGTTTCCGCATTTGCAGGGCCGGCTGCGACTACAGGCTGCGGCGGATTTGCTGCCGCAGTCTGGGGATTATCTGCAGCCACCGGAGCAGGCGAAGTTGCAGGAACCGTTTTCGCCGGAGCGGAAACGATTGGATGTCTGACTGTAGGCGCAGCAACTGCAGCAGGCTGGCTGGTTACCGGTTTATTTGCTACCGTACGGCCCGTTGTACCGGAGCTGCCCGCCGCCGGCGCCTTGGCTGGCACAGCCGCGCCCGTGGGCTTTTTAATGTTCGGCATGCGTTTGGGCGTTGCCGGCTGTGTTGTTTCCGTAACGATCTTTCCTTTGCCGCCTACCGAGAAACCGTAATCCAGCAGCTTTCTGGCATCTTCAAAACGGGTCTGCCCGTCCGGCGATTTCAGCACAATGGCAATCAGTTCCACATCGCCCCGTTTTGCTGCAGCTGCCAGGCAGCCCTGGGCCGCGCTGGTCCAGCCGGTCTTGATGCCGTTCGCACCGGAATACGAACCCAGCAGCCGGTTCGTGGTATCCGCCTTATAGGTCTTCCCCGCAGGCGAAACCCAATGGATCACGGAGCTCTGCGTGCTGACGATACGGCGGAAATCATCATTTTTCATGCCATAGGCCGCAATCTTCGCCATATCCCGTGCTGTGGTATAATGCCATTTGGCAGTCAGACCGTGGGGATTGCTGAAATGGGTCCGACGGCAGCCAAGTTCTTTTGCCTTATCGTTCATACGGTCTGCAAAATTCAGGATATTGCCGGAAACATTTTGCGCCACCACTACCGCGGCGCCGTTGTCCGACTCCAGCATCATACCCCGCATCAGCTCGCCGGAAAGAATCCTGTCCCCGCCTGCCATGCCCAGGTCGGAATATTCCGTTGCCGCAGCAGCCATGCTGACTTTAAATGTTGCGTCAAGGCCCTTTTCTTCCAGCCCTAAAATACAGGTCATAATCTTGGTCAGGCTGGCAGGATTCCTTCTTGTATCTGCATTTTTCTCATATATTACGCCGCCGGTCTGCGCATTGATCAGAATAGCGGACCCCGCCTTTACAGACGGCGCTGCAAAACCAGGCACGCTGCAGGCAAAAAGCAATAGAGCCGTAAGCAGGTAAAACGAAATTCTATTAATTGAATCTGCCCGGTATTGCATCACGGTACACCTGGGAAGTTGTTATCAAACTGGATTTTAATATCCGGGAAGCTATTCACATACTGGATTGTAAAATCCGGAAAGTTGTCCACGAATTTCCATTCGCCGATTTTATCGGGGAAGTTATCTACCCGTTTCACCTTTAAATCAGGAAAACTGTTGACAACCTGCACCTTGATATCTGCAAAATTACTGACCACTTTCACCTTACCCGCCAGCCGGATGCCTTTAAAATATCCGTCCCTGCTGACCGCACCATACGGAAGCAGTTTTTGCGGAACCGTTAAAGACGGCGCCAGGACATTGTCAGAAGCAAACACAGAGGAAGATGCCAGTACAGACATCACCAGAGCCGCTAAACAAATCGTCTTTTTCATAAAATACGCCTCCTCATACTGCAAAATGTGTTATAATTATTTTACCACATTTCATTCAGTAATTTCTATCATCTGTCATAACAATTCACAACTTTCACAAATACAAAGGAGCCTGTAAATCCATGAAAGCCATTGTCTTATCCAGCGGCGGGATTGACAGCACCACCTGCATAGCCAAAGCCGTTGAAAAATGCGGGGCCGGAAATGTCGTCACCGTTTCTATTTTCTACGGGCAGAAACATAAAAAGGAACTGGAATGCGCCCGGAAAATCGCCGAATATTATCAGCTCGCCCATTATGAATTTGATCTGCAGCAGGTCCTCAGCTACTCCAACTGCTCGCTGCTGTCTGCTTCCACCGAAGCCATTTCCCACAAAAGCTATGCGGAACAGCTCAGCGAAAGCAGGGACGGCATCGTTTCTACCTACGTTCCCTTCCGCAACGGACTGATGCTGTCGGTCTGCGCCAGTCTGGCCATGAGCCTGTTCCCAGACGAAAACAGTGAAATCTACATCGGCGCCCATGCGGACGACGCAGCAGGCAACGCGTACGCAGACTGCTCTCCCGCCTTTACGCAGCATATGTCCGACGCGATTCGTATCGGCACTTACGAAAAGGTTACCGTCACCGCGCCTTTCGTCCATATGCATAAGGCAGATATCGTAGCCGAAGGCATCCGCCTGCACACGCCCTATCATCTGACCTGGAGCTGTTACGAAGGCGCCGAAACCCCCTGCGGTATCTGCGGTACCTGTATTGACAGGGCGAAAGCCTTTGCCGCCAATAACCTAAAAGACCCTGTATCGTAGCAATACAGGGTCTTTTATTATTTATAATACCATTACTGAACATTCATTTTGGAACAAATTGTTTATCATACATATCGAGATATTTTTTCATAACCGCAGACGCTTTTTCCAAGTCTTTCTGATCTGGATGAGCAGAAGCGTCGAGCCAGCGTTTCCTGTTCTCAGCGGTGGGCGCGTGGGGATGCCCTTCCGGAAAATTACACATAGCTTTTATCAGATTCGGATCAATGGCGCCCCGAATGGAAAGTCCTCCGAGGACACTGCAACTCTCGCTGATATATTTTCCCGCATTAGCAAAGCATCCTAATGCGTGTTCTGATAACGGTTCTGCACCCAACGTCTGAAACAATACAATTTTTTTATTTTCCAGTTTTCGCAAAAACTGCCGGGCTATCTTGTCGGGTTCCCCTTTGTCAACCCAGTATCCTGCAAACACAAGATCAAACATCCCCAAATCGGCTGCTTTTCCGCATTCCACAAGTTCTGCTCTCCCATCCGCCGCATCGCACAGCGCTTCCGCTACTTTTTTGGTATTACCGGTACGACTTGAATATGCAATTAATACTTTTTTCATAACCATCTCTCCTGTCTTTTCATTTCATGTTTTTCATTTGCGCCATTGCCATTCCTTTACTGCCATCTGCTTTTTCCTCGTCTGTCATCTCTCCAAACAGAGCTGATTCTGTCATAATCAATAATACGCGCGCAAGATTCCGGTACCAGAACGCGCCTTCCTGTGTCATGTCGTACAGTTGATCCCGTTTAACAAGCAGCCCCTGTCGAATCCACTTTTCCAAAACAGGCTCAAGAAGCCGTTCCAACGGAATAGGATGCACCATTTCCAATTTCTTGAAATCCAATATCCCCCTATCCGCCTGACCATTTAATGCATCCAGAAGACGATACGCTTCCGACTGCTTATGAAATGCCATAACAGGAACCCGATTCTGATCGATTGCCTGCATATACGGCATAATGCCAGGCAGTTTCATAAATTTATACGGTCCAAGACCTCCGCCGCAGCCACAACCGCAGGCAATAATATCAGCGCCCCGCTTGACCATCGTGTTATATCGGCTTTCTTCCGTCGAAGTCATTGCCCAATGGCAACAACTCAACCGGCTGCTTCCTTTTTCCTGCAGAAACTGTGCAGCCCGAACAAACATATTAGCCAGCTGAACTGTCGTAAAACCGTAACCCTCTCGTTTACCGGCAATCGACTTCCCTAATGCGGACCCTGGCAGAATCTGCAATTTATACAAATCCAGTCCCGAAACTCCAATCCTCAAAGCAATTTGCAAATCATGCAGAAGCTGCTGCAAGGTTTGTTTTGGCAATCCGTAAATCAGATCGATAATAATACGGGCATTGCTGTGGGCAAAAAGTTCCAGCTTTTTAAGAATCGTTTCCTGTGTATCCGGCCTTCCAATACTGCGCCGCAAATTCGTATCAAAAGTCTGGATGCCAAAACTGAAACGGTTAACACCGCCTTTAAGGCAAGCTTCAAACTTTTCTTCATCCATGTCAAAAATACTGCTCTCGAATGTCACTTCACAATCATCAGCCAGGGAAGCTTTATTGTTTATTTCTTTTAAAATCTGCGTAATCTGAGAGGGAGAAAGCACTGACGGAGTTCCACCCCCAAAAAATACTGCTTTAACAGAACGTTTCCTGAAAACTCCCTGCTCTTGCCAAAGTGAAATCTCCCGTATCAGGCGACGGCTGTATTCTGCAATCACGTTTTCCTCCGCCTTGTCTTTATAAAAACCGCAATAAGTACATCGCAGATTGCAAAAAGGAATATGAAGATACAGACAGGCTTCCTGTGGATACCTGAGCTCCTTCTCCGCCAGTTTCCACACTGTATCTGCCATCTGTGCCGGAATTACCTGTGTATGGCGTGCCGCATATACTTCCTGTTTGAAACGGATACCCGGTAAACCGCCGTCGCAAATTCCTGTGATTTCTTCATAATCCGGCCGCTGATAAAATCCTTCAATATTTCTCTGGTAATCCATGATCCTCCTCATTCTTTTTTCACATTTTCATTGTTTTCATCCGCCACTCAGTTTTTCTTTATCCACCGGATAATCTGTAATCCGATCTTATATTTCATCGAAAACCAACACCGGTTTTTTACGCCCCGCAAGATGAACCAAACGCCCCTTCACCTGATAAACGTCTTCCAGCATCTTAGCGGTTATCACTTCTTCCGGCGTACCTTCTGCATATTTCATGCCGTCTTTAATGACGATAATCCGATCGCTTACCTCCATTGCCTGCGAAAGGTCGTGCAAAACCATGACAACACCGATACTTGATTCACGATTCAGCTTTTTTACCAGTCTCATGAGTTCCAGCTGATAAGATATATCCAGATATGTTGTTGGTTCATCCAAAAAGAGGATTTCCGGTTTCTGCGCTAATACGACAGCAATCCAAACGCGCTGCGATTCTCCGCCGCTACAGGCCATAACAGACTTATCCCGTAATTCCCAGGCGCCTGTCATGCGCAGTGCCCACTCCACAACAGCTTCATCCTCCGGACTGTTTTGCTGATACCATTTCTGATATGGTGTTCTGCCATATCCGACCAGGTCGCGCACGGTAAAGTCCGGCGGCGCACTATGACGTTGCGGCAATACCCCTACATACTGTGCCAGGATGCCGGCCGGAAGGGTCTGCAGATCCTTGCCGTTAATATGAACCGCACCGCCGGAATATTTCAACAGACGTGTCAATGCCTTCAGAACTGTAGATTTCCCGGAACCATTAGGCCCAATAATTGTTGTAATGTGTTTTTTATTGATGCAGATATCCAGTTCAGGTACAACAATTCTGCTTTCATACCCGATCTTCAGCTTACTGCCCCTGACCTCCACTGATTTTCCCTTTCTTTCTCAGCATATACAGAAAAAATGGACCTCCCGTAGCAGCCATAACGATACCGACCGGAATTTCCATACCGCTTATCAGAGTCCGGCCCAGCGTATCGGCAGCCAACAGGAAAATAGACCCTGTCAGCGCACTGGCCGGTATCAAATGTTTATAATCAGACCCGATGATCATCCGGCAGATATGCGGTACCACCAGTCCCAGAAAGCCAATCATCCCGGCAACCGCAACCGTTGTCGCCGCCAAGAAGGCAGCAACAGCAGAAAGATATACCCGTACGCAACTGACGTTTACGCCCAAACCAGTAGCCATTTCATCGCCCAGCTGCAGGATATTGGCACTTTTAATACAGCAAAAACTCAGTGCCAGGCCTGCTATTGTATAGCCAGTAATAATATACACCTTGTCCCAGGTTGCACCTGAAAGACTGCCATTCATAAAAGCAAGGACTCCAGACAGATTATCCGAATGCAGCATTTGCAGAAGCGCATTGTAGGCTCCTAGAACCGTGTTGACAGCCACGCCGGAAAGAATGATCCGTACCGGATCCACGCCCTCCCGCCAGGCCAGCAGATAAATCAGAACACAAGTCAGGAGAGCTCCGGCAAAAGCCATCAGCGGTACCAGGGGCAGCATAGCAGGAAAAAGAAGCAGCACCGAAGTCGCAGCCGTCGCTGCGCCTGCAGATACGCCTATAATTCCCGGATCAGCCAGTGGATTGCGCATAACTGCCTGCAATAAGGCCCCGGAAACAGACAGACTGGCACCTGTCACAAGGGCCAGGCATATCCGCGGCAGCCGGAGGTTCCACAATACCACATGAGCCGGCCCGCCGGACTCATACAACAGCGTCTGAACAATCTGCCGGACAGAATAACCTGCGCTGCCAATACTGAGCGCAATTCCTGCAAATAATGCCAGAATGCACAGCAGCAGGATATACAGCGCGCTCATCCGAAATGCTCTTTTTTTATTATGCATGTATCATAACCCATTCCTCAACATACAGAGAAAACCATCGTTTTAACCATCACAGGCCTTTATTTTCCAGCATATCAATCAGCGTATTTATATTTTCTACTACATTGATTCCTCTGCTGACAGCATATTCCTGTGAAAGAAAAATAATACGTCCGGATCTGATAGCAGCAATTTGATTCCAGTATTCCGGATTGGAAGCAAAATCCTTCTTCATATTGGTTTCATGCTGGCCGGCAGAACCAAATCCTGTACTTACTACAATATCCGGCTGATAGGACAGTGCCTTTTCCTTATCCAGCATGACCATGGAATTTTTTATGTTTTTTTCTTTGAATACATTCTCATAGCCCAAAAGCTGCATCATACTCCCCAGATTTGCCTGTTCATTCTGAATATAATGATTAGGCGGCGCGGACATCAGAACCATAACCTTTTTTCCTTTATTTTTTTCCCTCGTTTCTGCCATCCGTTTTTCCAGCCGGGAAAATTCTTGCAAAATAGTTCTTCCGGCTTCACTGTGTTTTCCGAATGCTTCCACCAATACTTCACCGGTCTCTTTTACTGACTGATAGCTCATAGCCGGCCCAGCGTCAACGTAATAGGCTGGAATTTTTTGGCTTTCCAGAATCTTACCGTATTTTTCTTTCGCATGGTACGGCAGGATCACAAGGTCAGGCTGCGCCGCCACAATTGCCTCAATATCAAAATTAGATGCCATGGCCGTGCTCATCTGTCGCGCATCCTTTTCTAAATCCGCAGGCCATCGTCCCATTTTATTCTCGGGCACGATAATCTGTTTTATTCCCAACTTATACAACGCCATCACCGGTGTAAAGCTCAGGGTCGCCACGCGTTCCGGTTTTTTGCGCAGCACAACCGTCTCTGTAATTCCATATTGCCGGACCGTTTTTGTGACCGGCAATTCAATATCGCCAGTGATTTTTTCCGACTTCTTCCCCCCGCACCCCGTAAATGCCATCAGGCAGATACAGGCAGTCAAAACGAAAGTCAAGAATTTCCGCATTCCTGTCTTCTCCTTCCATAAATTTCGGAATTGCAAAGGTAAACCCTAACACATTATTATCTGTTAAAAAGTCATTTCCGCTCCTATACGCCATACTCTCCCATCCGTTACGCTGGCATCAGAAGCAAAAGTCTTGTCAAAAATATTATCCAATGCAGCATACACTCTCAGATTGCCATTAACCTGCTTATTAACCGCAAGGTTGACCGTGTTGAATGTATAATCACCATTTCCGGTTTTATAATCAGTAAAATACTGATCCCATAAGGTTACGGTAAGCGGATTCTTTTTGCCGTCCGTATAGGAAAGCTGAACCGTCCCATTCTGACGCGCACGGTTCGTAAGACGCGTATGCTCCTGCTTATCAATAGCGTCCAGATAATTATATGTCACTTTCCCGCTCCAGTGCTTGTTAAATTTTCGGCCCGCTTCCAGTTCGAGGCCCTGAATGCGCGCCTTGTTTACATTTACATATTCGTAATCATATTGCGAGCCGCCCGGGATATTCTCCGTGGTAATCAGGTTATCTACATCATTATAGAAATAAGTTGCCTTCCCATAATTTCCTTTTTTTTCTCCTTCCAGGCTGATCTCATAAGTCTTACTTTTCTCCGGTTGCAAATCCGGGTTGCCATAAATATTAATTGTTGCCCCTCCCATGGATCGATGCATTGCAAAATACATCTCGCTGATAGTTGGCGCTTTAAATCCCCTGCCTGCGCTGGCTTTAATCCTGCTGAAACCGCTGAATTCATACGTTAATCCCAATTTCGGGCTTATTTCTCCCCCAAACGTATTGTCATGATCATAACGTACAGACGGAACCAGCGTCAGTTTATTTCCAACTTTATAGATATCCTGTATATAGGCCGCATAATTTATAATTTCCTTATCCGAATAAAATTTTTTATTCCCTTTCCGCACAACCTGATGAACATTGTCGGCTCCATCCCCAAGCCGTGTGCCTTCAGCGCCGGAAACGCGGTATTCTGCTCCAAAGGTCAGGGTGTTATGTTTATCTAAATGGACTGTATTCTTCCCTTCAACGCCCCACATATCATACTCAATATGATCCCAGTCATATTTTGAATACATGCCGCCCAGCATGTTTTCCAGCATAGGTGGGAAAAAGCTGGCGCGGTTATTAAAATTCTCATTATCTTTCTTCAAATGGCTATAATACGCCCGCAAACGGTAGTCGCCGCCTTTTTGCGTTTCCCCGCTGTAACTCAGGCTGTAATCGTATCGGTTCCAATGATTATATTCCACATAGTCCTTTTGTGTATTTAGAGGCATTCCCATTACCGTGCGGTACTGATCATCACTGTGCAGACGAGTATCAACATTCAGGTACCCTGCGTCAAACTGCAGATGCTTGTTCTCCTCAAAATCGTAAATTCCTTTAATACTGAAGAAACGTTCCGGTCCAAAATAGTTCGTACTGCCTCCGGTTTTACGCTCTCTTATTTCCGTAAATCGAGCGTCCACCCCGGCGCTGAACTTTCCAATCTTACCGGAATCATAATGATAATAATTATTAATCTGCTCTGTCCCGGTTGAAACGCCTGCCGTAAATTGCGATTTCTCCGGATTCTTCGTAATAATATTCACGACCCCGCCTAACGCATCTGAACCGTACAATGCGCTGGCGACACCCCGGACGATTTCTACACGCGCAACGTTGCTGAGGCTTAAACGGGCCAGTGCATAGCGGTTCGTTGTCGCACTGGTATCTTCCCCGGCAGTCCGTTTTCCATCTACCAGCACCAACGCATGATTTGTACTCATGCCCCGAATCATCAATTCATTCCCCGCCATACCTCCTGGCATACTGATATTATTAGCCAGCCGGAGACCGGAAATCAAATCGGTAGCTCCCAAATTTTGCATTTCTTCCGCTGTAATAATCTGGACCGTACTGGGAACTTCTTTAGTCAACATCGGAGTACGTGTTGCCGTAACTACCAAATCGTCTAACATAAAAGAGGTAATTCCATCGTCTCCACCCTGTGACATCTCTTCTGCAGCAAATCCCCGGGATACCAGCGCGCTGATAACACAAGCAGTCAGCAACGCAACTCTCTTTTTTCTTAATTTTTGCATACAACGATTCTCCTGTTCTAATTAATATGGTGCATATATCACAGACCGCCGGCAGTCTGATATAGCTAAATCGACATCAGTTAGCAATTGCTAACCAAACAGTAAGAAAAAACGGCATCTCTGCCGTTATCTTCTTTTTCTGCAAATACTGGCAATGCATAAAGCGCCTCGGTTAGCATATGCTAATTTACGTATGGAAATTATCTCATATTTGGTAACTTTTGTCAATGCAGAAAGAACGAGCGTATGTGTTCCCCGGCAACCGCAAACATATTGTAAAATGAAACGCTCTTATTCCTCCCAGTGGATACGGCTGGCGTCAAACCGGTCCACCGGTTTTCCCTCACCCATAGGATAACCGACCGGCAGTACGGCGAACACCTCCAGATTTTCCGGAAGGCCCAGCACCTTTTTCGCCGGTTCCTGCCGCTCCTTCAACGGCGCAAAGGACAGCCAGACCGAACCCATGTCCAGCGCCGCCGCCTGGATCAGCATATTTTCGCAGCAGCAGCTCATGTCCAGCAATACCATGTCCGGGACAAACAAACTGTTTGTCCGATAGCAGGCAGCAATCGCAACGGGAGCGTTAACCATAGGCCTGCCATAGGGGCTGCACGCAGACAGCTTCTGCAGCGTTTCCTTATTACGCACCACATAAAACTCCCAGGGACGCTGGTTCTTTGCCGAAGGCGCCGCCATCCCCGCACGGATGATCTGCTCAACTGTCGCGTCGTCCACATCAATATCCAGATAGGTCCGAATGCTCTTGCGTTTAAAAATGATGTTCATACAATATCGCCCTTTCTTTTATTATTCTTTATCTATGCTTATTATAACAAATCAGGCGCACAAATTCCATGACTGGTAAAATTTGGAATTTGTGTTTTTTTATAATTAAGTATAAAACCGCTAACATTATATGACGTTTTGTGTTAAAATAAAGAAAGTGTGATTTTATATAATTTGTCAACAATTTTCCTTTCGTAAAGAGGAATCATTATTGTCACTGATTGCGCGAAACAGCGCTTGCAGCCATCGAGGTGCCTATGTCGTACAGCCAGTTCCGTTATACCGTCCAGCTGAATATGGAAAACCGGCGCTGTGTCGTTGTGGGCGGCGGAGACGTGGCCCTGCGCAAGACCAAATCGCTGCTGGCGGCCGGCGCTTCCGTTACCGTCATTGCGCCCACAGTTCTTCCGGCTATTGCTGCGTTACAGGAAACATATCCCGCCTTAACGGTATACCGGCGGGAATTTCACGCCGGCGACACAGCCAACGCGTTTTTGGTGATTGCCGCTACCGATAACCGCAGCGTCAACGAAGCTGTCGCGCAGGAAGCAAAAACGCACAATGCGCTGCTGAATGTTGCAGACGATCCGGAAGCCGGCAACTTTTCTGTAGCAGGCACCTATGATAAAGGAAACCTGCACTTCTCCGCCGCTACCGGAGGCAACCCGCGGCTGACCCACCTGCTGCTGGAGGATTTACAGCAGCAGTACGGCGACGATGTGGCCGCATTCAGCGCGTTTCTTGACGAACAGAGAAATAAAATCAGGCAAATTCTCCCCGGCGCCAGGGCGCGTCAGGAATTCTGGAGAAAAACTCTCACAATTCAGCTGCTGCAGGAGGTCAAAGCAGGCCGTCTGCAGCAGGCAAAGGAGACTATTATAAATGCAGTTAATCGTATTGGGTCTGAACCATAAGACCGCTCCCGTGGAAATCCGGGAAAAGTTCAATTTTTCCCGCAGCCGGATCCGGCATATCCTGCGGCTGCTGAAGGAATCTGATGATTTTTCCGAAGCAGTGCTGATTTCCACCTGCAACCGCACAGAACTGTATCTGGTAGCACAGGAGCCGGAAGACGGCATGGCCTCACTGCATAAAGCAGTGGAGCGTATCGCCGGCAGCGCTTTTAAAAACGAGTACTTTTATACCCTCACCGGGGTCCACTGCGTCCGTCATCTTTTCCTCGTTGCCAGCAGCCTGGATTCCCTGATCGTGGGCGAAGGCCAGATTCTGAGCCAGGTCAAGGATGCCTATCATCTGGCGCGTATGGCGGGAACTACCGCTACCCTGTTTAACACCATCTTCAACCAGGCAATTTCCACTGGCAAGAAGATCCGTACCCGCACCCAAATCGCCTACCGCAGCGTCAGTGTTTCATCCGCGGCGGTGGATCTGGCCATGAAAGTCGTCGGCGACCTGTCCACAGCCGATATCCTGGTCATCGGCGCCGGCAAGATGGGCGAACTGACCGCGCGGCATCTGATGGACAAAGGCGCCCCGTCGATTTTCGTCACCAACCGCAGCTACGAACACGCCCGGGAACTGGCAAACAAATTTAACGGTTCTGTCATCCGGTTTGACGACTTTATCGATCATGTAGTGAATGCGGATATCGTCATCACCTCCACCGGAGCCACCCACTACATCATCCACCGTGACCGGCTGGCGCTGGCGCTGGAAGAACGGCAAAAGGTCAATCCGCTGGTGCTGATCGACATCGCCGTCCCCCGCGACGTGGACCCGGAAGTTACGGAACTGAATAAGGTAGTGCTGTACAACATTGACGACCTGCAGAACGTCGTCGATACCAACAGGGAACTGCGGAACCAGGACGCAGAAGCCGCGAAGCTTCTGATCGAAGACGATATCGACACGCTGAAGGAACGGCTGCGTTATCTTTCTTTACGGCCTGTCATGGTGCAGCTGCACGATAAATTCGATTTTCTGCGGGAACGCATTTTGACAAAGACCCTGAAGAAGATGCCGGAACTGACCGAAGAGCAGCAGCATAAAATCGAAATCATGAGTCAGCGACTGATGTACAAGTTCCTGCGGGACCCCATGATCAATATGAACAAAGCTGCCGGCACAGAGGAAGAAGAACACGTTAAAAAAGATATCAGCCGCTTTTTTATGTTAAATGATAAAGACGAGGAAGAACCCGACAATGAAGAAAATTATAACTATTGGAACCAGGAAAAGCCTGCTGGCCCTCTGGCAGAGTAATTATATCAAAGACTGCCTAGAAAAACAGTATCCGGACTGTGAGGTCCGCTTACAGAAAATCGTGACCAAAGGCGACAAAATTTTAGACGTCCCCCTGTCCAAAATCGGCGGCAAGGGACTGTTCACCAAGGAAATTGAAACGGCGCTGCTGGACGGCGAGGTCGATCTGGCCGTCCACAGCCTGAAGGACATGCCCACAAAGCTGCCTGACGGTCTCTGCCTGACCGCCATTACGGAACGTGCTGTTGTGGGCGATGCTTTTGTCAGCAACAAATATAATACCTTTGCGGAAATGCCGGCGGGCTCCGTGCTCGGTACGTCCAGCCTGCGCCGCAGGGCCCAGCTGCTGGCGAAGCGTCCGGACCTGGATATCCGCGACCTGCGGGGCAATGTGGACACCCGCCTGCATAAGCTGGACGAAGGCCAGTACGATGCCATTATCCTGGCTGCCGCGGGACTGACACGGTTAGGCTACGCAGACCGGATCAAAGAAACACTCCCCTGCGATTTCTGTATCCCGGCAGTCGGACAGGGCGCCCTCGCCATCGAATGCCGGACAGACAATCAGGACGTCCGTGCCATGCTGGAATTTCTGAACCATTCCGCCACGAAGCGCTGCACCGACGCCGAACGCGCCTTCCTCGGCCTGGTGGAAGGCGGCTGTCAGGTGCCGATTGGCGTGCATGCAGAAGAAGCGGAAGGAAACAACATGCATATCACCGCGATTATCGCCTCACTGGACGGCTCTGTCCTGCTCCGTGATGAAATTGACGGCAGCATGGATGACGCCGTCGCCCTGGGCAAAGCGCTGGGCGAACGGATGCTGGCCAACGGCGGCAAAGCGATTTTGGATGAAATACTTTAAGTGTTTTACGAAAGGAAAATTGTAATGGGTAAAAAAGGTAAGGTTTATTTGATTGGCGCAGGCCCCGGCGACCCCGGACTGCTGACGTTAAAGGGCCGGGACTGCCTGGCCGCGGCAGATGCTGTTGTCTATGACCGTCTGGCGGATCCCCGTATTTTAAGTTGGGTGAACCCGGAAGCAGAACGCATCTATGTGGGCAAAGCCTCCAGCAACCATGTGATGAAGCAGGAAGACATCTCCAAACTGCTGGTTAAGCTGGCTGCGGAAGGCAAAACGGTAGCCCGTCTGAAAGGCGGCGACTCCTTTGTCTTTGGCCGCGGCGGCGAAGAAGCCCTGCTGTTAAAGGAAAACGACCTGCCCTTTGAATTTGTTCCGGGCATCACCAGCGCTATCTCCGTTCCGGAATACGCCGGCATCCCCGTCACCCACCGGAAGGTTGCCGCCAGCTTTGCCGTCATCACCGGCCATGAAGATCCCTCCCGGGAAAAATCCGGCATCAACTGGCAAGGACTGGCTACCGGCGTAGACACGCTGGTCTTCCTGATGGGCGTAGAAAACCTGAAACATATTGCGGCCAAGCTGATTGAAAACGGCCGTCCGGCCGATACCCCTGCCGCGCTGATTCGCTGGGGCACCCACCCGGAACAGCGCACTCTCGTCACCACACTGGGCAACGCCTGGGACGATGTGGTCCATACCGGAATGAAACCGCCTGCTATTTTCATCGTCGGCGAAGTGGTAAAACTGCGGGATTCCCTCAGCTGGTTTGAAACCAAGCCGCTGTTCGGCAAAACCTTCGTAGTGACCCGCGCCCGCGCCCAGGCTTCCGCCTTAACGGAAAAGCTGGAAAAAGAAGGCGCCAAAGTCATCGAAGTACCGGCAATCAAGATCGTGGACCCGGCAGATTTTGCGCCGCTGGATGACGCGCAGCAGAACCTCGCCTCCTACGACTGGGTCATCTTCACCAGCGCCAACGGCGTAGACCTGTTCTTTGACCGGCTGCTGAAGAACGGTAAAGACGCCCGCGCCTTTGCCAACAGCAAAATCGCGGCCATCGGTTCCGCCACGGCAGATATGCTCACCGCCTACGGACTGACAGCGGACCTGATTCCCGCCTCCTACAAAGCGGAAGATTTAGTGGATACGCTGCTGCCGCAGCTGCACAAAGGCAGCAGGGTGCTGCTGGCCCGGGCCAAAGAAGCGCGCAATGTGCTGCCGGACGCATTGAAGGAAGCTGGCGCCGAAGTCAATGTGGTTGCCGTTTACGAAACCGTTGCCGACTGCGAGAATAAAGACGAGCTGATTGCTTCCCTGCAGAACAAAGAAGTAGACTGCATCACCTTCACCAGCTCCTCTACCGTCACCAACCTGTTAAAGTCGCTGGACGAAGATAAAAAGCTGCTGGAAGGCGTTACCCTGGCAGCCATCGGCCCCATCACTGCCAAAACCATGGAAAAACACGGACTGAAACCGACGGTCTGCGCAGAGACCTATACCATCGACGGATTGGTGGAAGCGCTGAATCAGTTTTACGGAACCCTGTAAGAGCATCAATTGAATAAACAGGCCGCAGAGTTCCAAAATATGTAAACAATTAAATTTAGATAAGGAAGTGTATACTATCATGACCGGATTTCCCATTTACCGTCCCCGCCGCCTGCGCGCTACCGAGAACCTGCGCAGCCTGATCCGGGAAACAAGCGTAAGCGCAAAGGATCTGATCTTCCCGTTATTTGTAGTACCGGGGACCAATGTTAAAAATGAAATCGAAACCTTAAAGAACAATTACCAGTGGTCTGTGGACCGGGTCATGGAAGCCGTCGACGAAGCGGTGGAACTGGG
>JAFTZZ010000276.1 GCA_017460905.1 Acidaminococcaceae bacterium
CGCGCCTGGACCGTATTGCAAGGGCGAGATTTTAAGGAGTGATGACCATGTACCAGTTAAAACCGAGTTTTGCCGGCGGCGAACTGGCCCCGGCATTATATGGGCGAATCGACCTGGCCAAGTATGATGTGGGCGCGGCAGAGATTGAAAATATGATTGTGCTGCGGTATGGCGGTGTTTCCCGCCGTCCCGGTTTTCGGTATGTGGCGCAGACGTATAACAACGGGAAGGCCCGGCTGATTCCGTTCCGGTACAGCAGTGACCAGAATTATATCGTGGAAGTGACGGCCGGACGGTTCCGCTTTTATACGGATCAGGGAATCGTGGTGCAAAATGGTAACCCGTACAGTATAGCCAATGATTTTACGGAAACGCAGCTGGCGGATATCAAATATACGCAAAGTGCTGATACATTGTTTTTGACGCATCCGGAACATTACCCGATGACACTGGTGCGCAAAGGCGCGGCGAATTGGGAATACCAGAGGATGGATATCAAAGGAGGACCCTTTGAGGATGCTATCCGGAACGGGATCAGCATCACACCTTCAGCGAAGACAGGTACGATCACGCTGACCGCCAGCGCGTCCTATTTTACGCAGGACATGGTTGGAAGCTTTTTATCTGTACAGCTGACCGTTGCCAGCCAGAAGCAGGAGGGTGTGCCCGGCCAGCTGGTGGACAGTGTGCCGGTGGTATTGCAGGTGGACTGTCCGCCTGGCGCTTCGGTGTTCGTTGAAACATTCGGCTTCTGGACGGGGACGATCCATATAGAAAAGTATGATAAGGAATCCGGCAGCTGGGTGGAACTGCGGAGCCAGTCTAATAACCATTCACAGAACTACCAGCTGACGTTTACCAATGAAACGGATGAGATTACGCCATACCGGGTAACTTCGAGTGATTTTGATCCTTCCGTTTGGAGCGGTGAAAACGGTAACCAGACCGGGAAAGTGGTGCTGCAGACCTTTTCCAGTGATTACGAAGGTATCGTAAAGATCACGGCAGTGAACAGCGGGACGTCCGCAAGGGCAACGGTGATCCGCAAGCTGGCGTCGACGTCGGCTACGGAAGATTATGCATTATCTCCCTGGAGCGCAGCCAAAGGATACCCGGCCTGCTGCGGGTTCTTTGAAGACCGGCTGGTGTTGGCGGCGACAAAGACGGCGCCGCAGACGTTCTGGATGAGCCGGACCGGTGATTACTATAACTTCGGCGTGTCCATTCCACAGATGGATACGGATGCCATCACAGGGACTTTGAACAATGGCCAGATGAATGGCATTAAATACATGGCGACCTTTGGGGAAATCCTGATGCAGACTGCCGGCGGAACATATAAGGTAAGCGGCGGGGATAAACCGATTACGCCCGGCAACCAGCAGAGCAAACCGCAGGAATACCGGGGAATCAATCACCTGACACCGTGCCTGATCGGCGGGCGGATCGTGTTCGTACAGCAGCAGGGCAATATCGTCCGCGACCTGGGTTACACCTATGACAGCGATAAATACCAAGGGGATGATGTTTCCCTGCTGGCAGCGCACCTGTTTGAGAACCACACCATAGAAGGGATCACCTATCAGGAAGTACCGAACAGCATAGTCTGGTGTGTCAGGGATGACGGGATTCTGCTGGGAATGACGTACATCAAAGAACAGGATGTATACGCCTGGCACAAGCACACGACCGACGGGCTGTTTGTAGATGTCTGCTCTATTTCCGGGGACCATGAGGATGAACTGTGGGCCGTTGTGAACCGGGACGGAAACTATTATGTAGAGGTTATGGGGACACAGGTCCAGGAGGAAGAACCGAAAAAGCAATTTTATGTGGACGCTGGTTACCGGATCACGGGGAATACCGGTAAAACAATAACCGGCCTGAACTGGCTTGCCGGAAAGACCGTGCAGATATTGGGAGACGGAAACGTGCTTCCGGAACAGGAAGTGGCAGGAGATGGAACGCTGGCATTGAACCACGTATTCGGAACCCTCGTGATAGGTATGGGCTACGTAAGCAGGTTGAAGACGTTACCGGTGGAAGTGAACGCGGCGGACGGGACCATGGCCAGCCGGAAGAAACGCATCGCCCGCATGATGCTGATGTTTAAAGACAGCCGCGGAGGCTGGTATGGATTGAACAGCGGGAAGATGGATGAGATAAAATGGCGCAGCAATGAAGATTATAACGCGCCGATCAAATTGTTTACCGGCAAAAAATATGTGACATTGCCGCAATCCGGATATGAGGATATCCTGCAGGTGACGGTGGAGCAGCTGGACCCGTTGCCGATGAATATTATTGCGGTGGTTCCGGAGGTGGCGCCGGGTGGTTAAGTTTGTGGAACCGACAGAGGAGCAGCTGCTATACATAGCAGACCATTTAAAGAAGGATGATTACCGGGAGATCGTAGGGCTGTCCGGCCGTACGGGCATACGTGACAATTTACTGCTGTGCGCCCGGTGCAGCCAGTGGGCGCGGGTGGCGTTGTTCGAAGGCGTGCCCATGGCCGCGTTTGGCGTGTACGCTACAAATCCATATTATAAAACCGGCTGCATCTGGATGCTGACGACGGAAGTGACACAGCGGCATAAGATTTATGTGGGAAAGAAAAGCAGGGAAGGGATAAAGGCAATCCTGAAGGACTGGGATGTGTTGTGGAATTATGTGGATGCCGGAAACGTGCAGACCATACAGTGGCTGGAATGGATGGGTGCAAAGGTGAGTGAACCGGAGCCGTTGCCGCCGTATGGATGCCTGTACCGGTATTTTGAGTTCAGGAAGGAATTTTTAAAATGTGTACGATAGCGGCATCAATTATTACGGCTGTAGCCGGCGGGCTGTGGCAGGGGTATACGGCTAACCAGCAGGCAAAGGCACAGGCCAGCCAGGCGGAAGCGAATGCAAGGGTGGCGGAGCAGAATGCCCAAAAATTGGATGAACAGGCGCAGCAGCAGGCAGAGAATAACCGGATCAATGAAGAGAACAAACGCCGGCAGCTGGCAGGAAGGATCGCCCGGCAGCAGGTGGGGATTGCCGCCAGCGGGTTGTCAGCGACCGGGAGCGCCTTGAACGCATTGTCAGACAGCCAGTATGAAATGGAAAAAGAACTGGCCATTGACAGGTACAACGCACGGCAGCAGGTGGACAACATCTTCCAGGCCAGCACGGACCAGACGAACCAGGCGAACATGTACCATCAGCAGGCCAGGGATTATAAAAAGGCCGGAAAATGGGCCTGGATCAATGCAGGGCTGCAGACAGCGTTCAGCCTGAGTTCTACGCTGTACGGGGCAAAGTCGGCGGCAGTACGGAGCGTGGGCGGAACAGTCAGCACACCTGCTTACGTAGGGTATGGAACAAAAGCGACAAACCAGGTTGCCCAGGGGCAAGGACTGACATGGAACGGGTTTACATCAAACCTGGACAGTTACAGGACGTCCTACGGAGTATATGAAGATTCGCGGAGAACGGTATTCGGGAAAGACCCATTACGGTTTTAGGTGGTGATAAAAATGGATTTTAGCAGTTACAAGGCAGAAAGCAAGCTGGGAGCGCCGGCAGACCGCACCAGCAATGTGAAGATAAGCAATCCCGGTGCGGCAGCGCTGGCCAATGAACAGGCAAAGACCGGCGCTATTGTCCTGAACGGGCTTGACCGGCTGCGGGCAGAGGTGCAGACCGGACGTGTGATGCAGGCGAACAATGAATATAATAAGGAACTGTTGGACCTGACCAATGAACTGCGGCAGAATAAGGAACAGGACGCGCTGGACACGGTGCAGCAGTTTGATGAAAGGGAACAAAAAATCAGGAGTCGTATCCAGAAGAAATACGGCTCCTTTTTATATGGCGAGGCAGGCCGGAAATATGATGACATGCTGATACGCGATTATAATTCCCGCCGGCAGTCTATGATCAATTACCAGATCGGGGAAGCGGAGAAGTTTAATGATACACAGTATGCCAACCAGCTGCTGGCTACGCAGCAGGAAATGTTATTAACAGGTGATGATTCGGCAATCGACAACGCTTTGAACCGAGGCCTTTATATGGCAGCGGATCGCTTTGCGAATTACGGGGAAGAGCGGATTAAACTGGAAGCGCAAAAGGCGGCGGCGACAATGGTAGGAACGGCGTTGTCAAAAGCAATTGCGGAAGAGGATTACAGCAGGGTTGATGAAATCAGGAATAAATATGCGCATTACCTGAACCCGGAACAATCTTTGAGCGCAATGAAGCTGTCCCATAAAATTGCAGGAGAAAACGAAGAAATACTGTTTGGGCAGGAAGCGTATGCGGTGTGCGGCAATGATCCGGAAAAACTGAAGCAGTATGTAATTGACCATTATTCCGGAAGTAATGTAAACATGGATGAAGGGCATCGCTTCTATGCCCAGACAAAAGGAAGCCCTTACCGGCTTGGTGCCGCAGAATTTGGAACTGCCGGATTTGATGGCCATTTTGATTGTGGGGCATGGACAAAAGCGTATGCGAAAAAGGTTGGGCTTGGCGGACTGATTACAGACAGGACGGCAGACGGGCAGTGGGAAATCATGAAAAGTAAAGGGCGTGCCTTTCATGATAAAGGGAAACTGCAGGATGGGGACTTTGTGTTTTGGACGCACACCGGTGGAGAAGAAGGCGCGGATGGCGTGGCGCATGTGGGCATTTATGACGAAAAGACTGGCAAGGTCATGCAGTCGGGCAACCATGGCGTAGCTGAAATAGATGTTGACACATATGATGTTGTCGGTTTTGGCAGAGGAGCTGGCGGAGGCAGAAGATCTCCGGCCGAGATTGAAAACATGACGAACAAGATTATTGATTATGCCACTAAACAGGAAAACCTGAAAAAGGTTTATATAAACAATCGGCTGCATGATGCAAGGTTAAAGATACAGGACCTGATAAACCAGGATGTGGTGGATTCTGCGCAATAACAGGCAATCGCAAACCGGTACATGCTTAATAACGATGGGACCGTAAATGATGAACTGCGCATCACGTTGGAAGAACTTGTGAAAAAGGCAGAGAACGGAACCCAGAAACGGTTATCTAAAAAGGTGTCCGGGAGCAGCGGAAGCGATGTGGCAGATGAACGTACTTTCCGGACCATGCTGATGAAAGGAGCGTTTAATTCTCCGGAAGAAGCGACAGAATACATTTTAAATGGAGGTTTTGAGAA
>JAFTZZ010000277.1 GCA_017460905.1 Acidaminococcaceae bacterium
CGGGATGCCGATCCTCCATCACAATGCGGAAGCCTTTCTCCGCCATCACTGCCCAGGGAACCTGCTGATTCGGATTGGATACATGCAGATAATAATAATCGCCGAAATAAGGAGTCCCAGAATATTCATCGCCAACGTACGTGTTGGACGGTACATCTTTCCGGTAAAAGCTGTTCATATTATAAGCTCTTTCATAAGCATACAGGAACATGGCCAGCGGATACCCGCCCTCTGCATCCCCGTACCGCACATAGGTTCCGTCCAGCGCCGGGCTGCAGTGGTAGGCATGGGCCTCTCCTTCATCCAGGAAGCTGAACTCACACTGTTCGCCAAAGGAAGTGCTGAACTTCTCCGGCGTAAATTTCTTATACCGCTCCAGAGAGTTTCGTAAATTATCTCCGATCAGCCGGATGCCGGTTTCCCCTGCGCCGGCAGTATCGGTCTTCCATGAATACGCTGTAGCCAGCGCTTCCGTTACATTCCCGTTTCCGTCCAGCGCTTCCAGTGCAATGTACGGCGCGCCGCCGGAGCTTTCCAGGGTGCGCTGTCCGGGTCCTGCCAGTCCTTTGCCGCTCAAGGTAAGTACATACATTTTGGCAGTTACTTTCCCGTCTGCATCCCTTTTCTCGTAGACGCCGTCCTGCGGCAGCGCGGCCCGGACCGTAACGGAAATCAGCAGAAGCATGGTCAGCAGGAGCATGGTGAGTAGTGTGCGCGTGCGTTTCATGGTGAGGTACCTCCTTGAAAAATTGGAATTTAGCTGTGCATGAACGCTGCGTCAGGCAAAAGCATCGCAAAACCGTCAACGATTGCTATTTTATGGGCTCATGCGCCTGTGGCTTCGGAACTCGGGCTTTGCCCTCAGACAGCCTCGCCACGACGGCACATTTCGCCTCATAAAATAACGCAATCGTTTCCGAAGTTTTGCTTATGCTTTCGCCACGCCGCAGCGTTAAGTACAACTGAATTTTTAAACGTTCTTGCCAGAGCTGATACAAGATTCTCTTATGCTATGTATTTAAACCCATATTCCTTTATGCATATTTTACCATAAAAGCACTTTTTATAATACATATATTCCGCAAAATCATCCTTACTTTTGCGCCGTCATTGTTAATGTAGTATAATGAAGAAAAACAAAATTTTATTTTTATCAAAGGATGTGTAAAATATGCCACCGATCGTCACGCAAATTGACGCAGGAATTCTGCTGTTTATACAAAATAATTTCCGTTCGCCCCTGCTGACTCAGGTCTGCGGGTTTCTTTCCGATTACGGGGTCATTGTGATGGCCGTGTATCTGATTATCATGCTGCTGTGGGATAAACGGAAAATTTTTCCCATCGCCTCTGCCTGCGTCGTCAGCGGACTCATCGGCGACTACATTAAAGCGTATCTCAAACATCTGGTGAAACGCCCCCGCCCCTTTCTGGAAATTTCCGCGCTGGAACCCCTGCGTCATCCCAAATCTTACTCCTTTCCGTCAGGGCACACCATCCTGGCTTTCGCCGTCGCGTTCATCGTGTACCGTATTTTGCCGAAAAAGTACGGCATTCCGCTGATCTGCATGGCAGCGCTGGTCGCATTTTCCCGTCTGTATATGGGCTTGCATTATCCCACCGATGTCCTGGGCGGCATCTGCGTCGCCTACGTTGTAGGTTTTATTACGGAATTTTTGTATAAAAGATAAAAATCCCCGGCCTTTTGCCTGCGTGTTTACCGATATTGTTTTAAACATCACCTTCATCTGCATCAGAAAGAGGAACTGTCATGGAAGAAAATCTTTCCAAAGTCAACAACGATACTTGCGCGAAACAGTCTTCAATGAATACTGGCGAAAAACGGATCAACGGGCGCCCCATACCCAAAGCTAACGAAGTGTACCGCCACTTCAAAGGCAAGCTGTACCTCATTATCACCATCGCCTCCCATTCGGAGACCGGCGAACCGCACGTAGTCTACAAACATTTATACGGCGACTATTCCGACTGCGTCCGCCCACTGGACATGTTCATGAGCGAAGTGGACCACGAAAAATATCCCGACGTAACACAGAAATGGCGGTTTGAAAAGATAAATTAGGAAGGTGCGACCATGAAACTGACCCGAGCCATTGTAACCGTAACCGCATTTTTGCTGCTGCAGATTCTGTCCGCCTCAGCCTGGGCCAAACAACCTACGCCGGGCACATACATAAAGCAGGATGACGCCGGCCGGACGACAGCATACATGTACATTACCGCAAACAAGGGCAAAGGCGTCATGGCAGTCGCGGCAAACGACATCAGCATCTCCATGGAAGCTGTCGATGTAAAGGAATACGCGACAGAACAGATGGTCACCGACTACGTAGAAAACACTGCGGGAACCGGCGGCATGGGGCTGGAAGGCTTCCGTCTCACCGGCGATAACCTGCGCCATTCCCTTACCGCAGCGTCCGACCATCCCCGGTTCAGCCCGGAACGTTTCAGCGTCGCCTGGGGAAAGCATGTGGAATACGCTTTGCCCGAACCGGGCCGCATAACAGTCAGGGGCTGCGGGGAAAATCTGGACGGCACTTATGTATATGATGAAAACATGGAATGCATCACCACCCTCCCGGCGCTGCTCTTCGCTTATGAAAAAACATACTGCCGGGCCCAGTATAATAATCAGAACGCCCCGTCCGGCTGGTACGCGCTGGAACGGACTGCCGATTCGCCGGCATATCCCCGCGGAGAACATTATGCGTTGCAGGTAAACAATCCGCCCAAGGACGATTTTTGGAACCTGTTCGCAGATTCCCGGATGAATATCGTCATGGATACGCGTTACACAGATTTTCATTTCCTGTTTGTCGCGAACAGCTATAAAGACGGCTGGACCGACAGCGCCTGGCGCGACTTCACCGGTTCGGACCGGCCCGACGTGAACGCGCTGTTCCTGCACCAGTACATCACACGCAATGCGCCGGAGCTGCTGGAAAACCCCAACACATTCTTCCGCCTGGACAATATGCACAAAGGCAAGCACGACAGTGTAACATGGGAGCTTACCATCCTGCGTCCGGAAAACGACGGTGCAACCAAGCTGGGTACAGCGTTGATCGATAACACAGGTCACATAGAACTGATACAGGGAGACGCCCCGGTCGATATTAAAAAATTCAGCAAAAAGACCAAAAAGAAATAATTTTTTACGAACTATGCCGCAATCATCCTGCGGCGTCATTTTTACAAAGGAGCAACACCATGCCCGTAACCTTTATCCGCGGCGACATTACAAAACTGAATACAGACGCCATCGTCAACGCAGCCAACAACGAGCTGCGGGGCGGAGGCGGTGTGGACGGCGCCATCCATGCCGCGGCAGGCAACGAACTGTATGCCTACTGCAAAACATTGGGCGGCTGTCCCACCGGCGAAGCGAAAGTTTCCCCCGGCTTCAACCTGCCCGCAAAATATATCATCCATACCGTCGGCCCCGTATGGCGGGGCGGCGCGTTTCACGAAAAAACACTGCTGACCTCCTGCTACCTGCGCTCGCTGGAACTGGCCCGGCAGCACAAATGCAAAACGGTCGCCTTTCCCCTGATCTCCGCCGGCGCTTACGGCTACCCCTACGATGCGGCGCTGCAAATCGCTTACGATACCTGTCAGCGTTTTCTGCAGGAAACAAAAGCAGACATGGAAATTTTCATCGTGCTGTATCAGGGAAAACGCAGCCTTAACACAAACAGACATCGCACCACACATTTTGAACGTTTCGACGACAGTGACTTTTTGCGCGTCGCACGCTACATCCGCGACAATTATCATTTTTCCGCGGAAGAACCGGAAAGCGAGGAAACTTCCCTCGCAGAAGACAGTGTTTTAAAATCTGCCGAAAAAAAACTTGAAATAGCGCCACGGTCTAAAACCCGTTTCCAGATGGCCGGCAAACCGCTTGCAGAAAAACACGAAATGAAATCGGCTGCTGCCGGTGCAAAAAAGCAAAGCCTGTTCGACCGCATCTTCTCTGCGAAAACACGTCCGGAAGCACCCCCTCCCACAGACGAGCGCACAGCAAACCGGAATTCCCCGTTTTCCGGGAAACTCAACTTAAAAGACTTTCCGGTTGAAGAAACCTTTACCCAAATGCTGCTGCGCTTCATGCGGGAAAAAAACATGAGCGCGCCGGAGCTTTACACCGAAGCCTGTCTGGACCGGAAGCTGTTTTCCAAAATCCAGAGCAATCCGGATTACCAGCCGAAAAAATATACCGCCGTCCGCCTGGCCCTGGCCCTGCAGCTTTCCCCGGCCGAAACAGACGCGCTGCTGAATACGGCAGGGTACGCCCTGTCCCGCAGCAAAATCCCTGATCTGGTAATCTCGTACTGCATCACCAATAACAAGCGTTCTGTCTGGGAAGTCAACGGTATGCTGGAAGACTGGGGACTGTCGACGATATAAGGCTGCGTTCTTCGTAGTGTAAATGGCTCGTGCGCAACGCACCGCACTGCGCCTTACGGCTTGTGTTCCGCGGCGTACTGCATATACATGCCCGTACCCCATCGCCTGCGCCAGCAGGCTCTTGGACGTGCATAGTAAATGTCGCCCGGGAAGCGACCACCACAACTGCATAATGCAATACAATAAGACTGTAAGGAAAATCCTTGCAGTCTTTTTTATTAAAACTCTGCAAAACAACACCGCTTCGCAAATTGTAACGTAACCTTGATTGCAAAAGGAGGAAACACACATGAAAAAAGGATTAACGGAAATGGTATTCATCTTAGACCGCAGCGGCTCCATGAGCGGACTGGAAAAGGAAACCATCGGCGGCTTTAATTCCCTGATTGAAAAACAGAAAAAAGCAGAAGGCAGCGCCATCGTCAGCACCGTTTTGTTCGACGGTGAAATTGACGTGATCCACGACCGGATCGCACTGGAAAAAATCAGCGAACTGACCGAAAAAGAATATTACGCCCGCGGCTGCACCGCCCTGCTGGATGCGGTGGGAAGAAGCGTCAGACACATCCGCAAGGTACAGAAAAACCTGCCGGAGGAAGAAAAGCCGGAACACACCATCGTAGTCATCACCACAGACGGATACGAAAACGCCAGCCACGAATACTCGCTGGAAAAAGTTAAGCGTTTAATCAGCCGCCAGCAGGAAAAGCACAAATGGGAGTTCCTGTTCCTGGGCGCCAACATCGACGCCGTAGCCGCCGCAGGCCGGATCGGCATCGCCGCTAACCGGGCCGTCCGGTACAAATCGGACAGCATAGGCACTGCGAAACATTACAAAGTCGTAAGCGAAGCTATGTGCAGCATGCGCTGCAGCGCAAAACATAGCATTCCGGACGACTGGAAAGCGGAAATCGAAGAAGACGTGGCACGGCGGGGCGTATAAAATCATACGCATAACGAAAAAACCTGATGCAGACCGCATCAGGTTTTTTGATATCTCCTACTCATCTCTCCGGCATACCGATCATCTTTGTCTTTTGCTCATCCCTCCGGCACGCCAATCGTCTTTATTTTCCACTTATCCCTCCAGCATGCCAATCGTCTTTATCTTCAGCTCTTATCCCTCCGGCACGCCGATCGTCTCGGAAATCAACACCCGCTGCTCCGGCGCAAGACCGACTGCTTTTGAAAAAGCTTCCCTGTCGATGGAACCGCGCACACAGGTCCCCAGCCCTTCACTGACTGCGGCCAGGGCTACACTCTGCAGCATAGTGCCCGCCACCAGACAGTTATTCGCATGCTGCCGTTCCGGATTTACCGGATGGGACGGGTCTTTCGGCGGAACCGGATTGGACACAAAGAACAGCGTCAGCGGCGCCGTATGGACAAAGGTCTGCTTGGCGTTGATCTGCGGGCGGAAATCCTCCGCTGCCACCAGCGTAAGATTGTGAGCCTCCGGGCTGTATTTATAAATACCGTCGGCCATCACCGCATACACATCAATATTATAAACGCCCTTCGTGGTCGGGTTCACGCGCTTGCCGGAGTCCGTCCGGTTGATGCCGTTAGCCGCCCACAAAACAGCAGACAGCTGCCTGTCGCTCAGCGCCGCACCGGAAAAACTACGTGTACTTTTACGCCGGTCCAACGCTTCCAGCACCGTAAGCCCGTCTTTCGTATCCGGCGCAGGCAGGGTAATCGTGTCCGGCGCCTTTGTTCCTGCTGCTTCTGCCTGCAGCGGCAGCACAAGCGCGCCGGCTAAAATCCCAAACGCGCAAAACGCAACAGAAAATTTTTTTAAATTCTTCACAGTAATCGGTTTCATACTCTGAGTCCCCCCGTTCAAACAAATTGATTTCTTACCTACGTGAAATTCCTGCTATTCTTCTTATTTGCTTACCTTGTAACTGAACCCTTTCCAGCTTTCGGCCAGCGCAGAACGCCCGCAGCCGGACGACGGCACCACTCAGCCTACGCCGCCCTCGCTGTTATAAATCAGCAGCGCTTCGCCATTCGGTTTGATCACATAAATCTGGTTAAAGTCATTGCTTACCAAAAACTTCCGGTACAACTGCCCGCCGTCATAGGCCAACAGCTCATACGAAGGCTTTATTTCCTCCCCGATACCGGGATAATGTTTCTCCGGGCCATCGCCCACATAATTATCTTCATAACGATAATCCAGACCCCGCGCCAGCCCGGTCCGCTCCGGATCCTGCTGCCGCACCCAGGCAATCGCCATAAACCGGGACGGAATCGTGTATGCGCCTTCAAACACATAGGTGCCCGCCAGATCCGGATCCGTCCGCCACGAATGATGCTTATCCTCGATCGGCGTCAGCACGATCCGTTTTTCCTGCACAGACGCCTTATACACAACCTGCGTCATCGGCGGCAGCACCTTCGGGTCAAGCGTCTGCCCCCGCTTATCCGAAAACCCGTGGGTCAGGACCACCTCTGCAGCAGTCTGCCCCATATCCATGTGCCCTGCAATATAAAGATACGGGGCACGGTCCCTGTCCTCATGGGAAGCGCCTTCATAACCAGAACTCTCGACGCCCACAATAACCGCCTTGCTATAAGGCAGATCCTTCACAATCACACTGATCCGGCCATTCGGAATCCCGTTTGCGTTCTTGCGGACATACACGCCCTCTGCCGGCGGCCAAACCAGTGTAGCCTGCGCAACCGAGCCCGTGCAGCCGATAAACAGCGCCAAAAAACTGAAGCATACCAGCATTTTCCAGATTCTGTTCATTCGTTCCGCCCTCCTTAAAAAAACTTACGACGGTTTTAAGAATCCGCCCTTAAATCGCTATTAGCAACGTTCGGTAGCAAAACTCTGATTCTTTATTTCTTCCCCTTCAGGGCAGCGCCTTCCCGAAACGCCTGCCCGGCCTTTTCGCCACACACATAATAATCGTGCCGGAACGTATCAAAGATCAGCGCATTCAGCTTCGTCACGTCCACCTTACCCTGCGCATCCAGCACCTTTTCGTCCGCCGCCGTGTTCACGATCCGGCCTATGACACCGAAAAGGCTTCCCTTCTTCAGCACATCAGCCAGTTCGCATTCCATTACGACCGGAAACTCTTCAATGATCGGCGCGTTGACATGCGCGCTCTTTACCGCAGTAAGACCCGAACGGGCAAACTTATCCGGCACCTTGTGACCGGAGACGATGCCAACGTAATCCGCTTCCGTCATATGCGCCCGGTCCGCCAGCGCTACTGTAAACGCTTTTGTCTTTAAAATATTCTCCGTCGTCTTGTGACTTTCGTCCAAAAAGAGCGCAATCTGTTTATAATCGCAAATCTGCCCCCAGGCCGCGTTCATCACATTCACCGTCCCATTCTCGTCATAAGCTGCAATCATCAGCACCGGCATCGGGAATACCGCCTCTAAAACGCCCAAATCCTTTTTCATATTTTTTGTTCTCCTTTTCTGTCAGCAACATTTTATGTCTGCCTGCAAAACAGTAACCGCACACACCTGCAGCTTGTTTTGAAAAACGAAAACAGGCTGCAACTTTTATTTTGATCTAAAAACCTTAAGGAACCACTGATTAAAACGTAATGACTTCCGGTTTTTCCGTAAAAGAACTGAACGTTGCTACAGCGTTTTTGAAATACAGCACCTGGGTATTGTCATCATCCGCGCTGTACATCTTTTTCAGCGCCGGCATCTTCTCCAACATGGCAACCTTAACGTCGCGGCTGTCATCATTCACCAGCTCGCCGGCAACGCGCAACCATTTTCCGCCATGGAAGGCACAAATCTCAACCTTCGGGTTCGCGGCAATCTGTTTGGAAACATCCTTCACCTTACCGGTTTGGATATACAGCCTGCCGTCATACAGCAGCGCCGTACCG
>JAFTZZ010000278.1 GCA_017460905.1 Acidaminococcaceae bacterium
AAAAAACACAAAGCATTCACATCATCAGGAGGAATCATGCTTGAATTAAAAGATGTAAGCTTTAACGTCTTTGATGAGAAAAAAGAAAAAGAGATCATCAGACATCTGGACCTGACAGTAGACGACGGCAAGTTTGTGGTGGTGACCGGGCCTAACGGCGGCGGCAAGTCCACCATGGCCAAACTGATTGCCGGCATTGAAACGCCTACGGCCGGAAGGATTTTCTTTAATGGAGAAGATATAACGGACAAAAGTATCACGGAACGGGCTAACCTGGGCATCAGCTTTGCCTTCCAGCAGCCGGCGCGTTTTAAGGGCATTACAGTACTGGACCTGCTGCGGATTGCGGCGGCCAAACAGCTGTCGGTCAGCGCCTGCTGCGAATATTTGTCGGAGGTGGGGCTTTGCGCGCGGGATTACATTAACCGCGAAGTGAACGCGTCTCTTTCCGGCGGCGAATTGAAACGGATTGAAATTGCGACGGTACTGGCCCGGGGAACGCAGCTGGCAATTTTTGACGAGCCGGAAGCGGGTATTGACTTGTGGAGCTTCCAGAACCTGATCCGTGTGTTTGAACGGATGCGCACCGCTAATACCCGTTCGATTCTGATCATCTCCCACCAGGAGCGGATTTTGGAAATTGCGGATGAAATCGTACTGATTGCCAACGGGCAGGTGACGAAACACGGTTCCCGGGAAGAGATCCTTCCCGAACTGCTGGGCACCAATAACGCGGTTGGCGTCTGCGGCTGCCTGAAAAGGAGGGATGACCTGTGATTGATGAAATTCAGAAACGGCTTCTGGCGGAGATTGCGGATCTCCATACGGTTCCTGCCGGAGCATACAATATCCGCGCCAACAGCAAAATGGCGGCGCGTAATACTACAGCCAATATTGATATCGTTTCCAAATCGGACGTGAGCGGAATCGATATCCGCATCAAGCCCGGCACGAAAAAGGAAAGCGTGCATATCCCGGTGGTGCTGAGCAACAGCGGTATCAAGGAAACGGTCTACAACGATTTTTATATCGGCGCCGACTGCGATGTGGTAATCGTGGCAGGCTGCGGCATCCATAATTGCGGCGTGCAGGATTCGCAGCATGACGGCGTGCACCGCTTCTTTGTGGGCAAGAACAGCAAAGTAAAATATGTGGAAAAGCATTACGGTGAAGGGGACGGACGGGCGAAGCGCATCCTCAATCCGGTGACGGAAGCCTATCTGGAAGAAGGCAGTTCCATGGAAATGGAAATGGTGCAGATCAAAGGCGTGGATTCGACAGTCCGTAAAACGAAAGCTGAGCTGGCTGCCAATGCTTCGCTGGTTGTGAGGGAACGCCTCATGACCCACGGGACTCAGACTGCCAAGAGTATTTATGAAACGTACCTGAACGGCGACGGCGCGTCAGCAGACGTGGTATCCCGTTCCGTGGCGAGGGAAGAATCGTTTCAGGAATTTTCTTCCCGCATTATCGGCAACGCAGCCTGCAAAGGGCATACGGAATGCGACGCGATCATCATGGATAAGGCGCGGGTGCTGGCGATTCCCCAGCTGGATGCCAACAACATTGACGCGGCATTGGTGCACGAGGCGGCGATCGGCAAGATTGCCGGCGAACAGATTGTCAAGCTGATGACGCTGGGGCTGACCCAGGAACAGGCGGAAGAACAGATTATTAACGGATTTTTGAAATGAAAAAAGAACAATTTTATGCAATTTTAAATTACGGCTGCCAGATGAACGAAAGTGACGCGGAGCACTACGCCGGACAGCTGGAGGAGTTGGGCTATCAGCGGACCGGGGATTTGTATCAGGCCGATGTGGTCGTGGTCAATACCTGCTGCGTCCGGGAAAGCGCCGAACTGCGGATCCTGGGAAAAATCGGCGAGCTGAAGCATGTCAAGGCGCACCACCCGGGACAGGTGATCTGTGTGGCCGGCTGTATGGCGCAGAAGGACGGGGAAGCGCTGGTGAAAAAGTATCCCCAGATCGATCTGCTGTTAGGCACTTCCTACGTAAATTCGTTTCAGAAGATTTTACAGGATTATCTGGAAGAACGGCGCCGCGGGATGTACACCAGTCTGGAAGTGCAGAGCAGTGAGTTTGAAGGACAGCGTGTCCGGGAAAGCGGGTTCAGCGCCTGGATTCCGATCATGTACGGCTGCAACAATTTCTGTACGTACTGTATCGTTCCCTACGTGAGGGGACGGGAGCGGAGTCGCAGTATCGGGAATATCCTGGAAGAAGTACGGACCGCGGTTACCAACGGATATAAGGAAATCACGCTGCTGGGACAAAACGTCGATTCTTACGGCAAGGATTTCCTGCGGAACCATGAGGAAGAAAAGCTGCTTTCCGTGAGCAGCGCGGCGGGAGAAGCAACTGATGAAGCGCTGAAGACAGAGCCCTTTGCCGCATTACTGAAGGCTGTGGACCAGGTTCCAGGCGTGGAGCGGGTGCATTTCATGACCAGCCACCCCCGGGATATGTCTGAGGAAGTAATTAAGACGGTAGCGAACGGCACGCATCTGTGCGAGCATTTCCATATGGCGCTGCAGAGCGGCAGCAGCCGGATCCTGAAGCTGATGAACCGCGGATATACCCGGGAACGCTTTCTGGAGCTGGTGCAGACTATTCGTCGTTATATTCCCGATGCTGCCATTACCACAGATATTATTGTAGGATTTCCGGGAGAAACAGAAGAGGACTTCGCGGAAACCTGCAGTCTGGTAGAGGAGGTTGGCTTTGATTCCGCCTTTACCTTTATTTATTCCAAACGCAGCGGGACACCGGCTGCCCGCATGAAAGAGCAGGTGCCGGACGATGTGAAGCATGCCCGCCTGCAGAAGCTGATGGATGTGCAGAACGTGCAGTCCCTGTGCATCAACCGCCGTCTGGTCGGGGAAACTGTGGAGGTTATGGCGGAGGGGCCTACGGAAAAGCATCCGGAAACCTGGAGCGGCCGTACCCGCGGCAACAAGCTGGTTTTGTGGCAGCAGAACCATACGGTTTCGAATGCTGACGGCAGTGAAACGGTAATCTGTACGGAAGAGGGAAGCAATCTTCCAATCTATCCCGGCCAGCTGGTGCGGATTAAGATAGAAAACGCGCAGACCTGGCTGGTGAAAGGGACAAGAATCGAATGATGACAGAATACGAAACAGAAAGACGGAATTCTTCCGGGAGGAACCATGGCCAATGAATTAACGCCGATGATGCAGCAGTATCTTGATTTCAAAAATCAATACCGGGATGAATTGCTGTTCTACCGCAGCGGCGATTTTTATGAACTGTTTTTTGAGGACGCAAAAACCGCATCCAGGGAGCTGGGACTCACACTGACAGGCCGTAACGGCGGTCTGGAAGAGCGGATTCCCATGTGCGGGGTTCCATATCATTCGGTTGAACCGTATATTGCGAAACTGATTAAAAAAGGCTTTCGCGTTGCCATCTGTGAACAGATGGAAGACCCGAAACTGGCAAAAGGCCTGGTCAAGCGGGAGGTTATCCGGGTGATAACCCCCGGTACGGCTCTGAATGAAGCGCTGCTGGAGGAGTCCGGTAACCGGTATCTTGTGTATCTGCAGGAAGACGACGGCGTACTGTGCATGGCCCTGGCGGATGTTTCCACCGGGGAGTGCCGCTGGTTCACGGCCAATGGCAGCGAGCGCCTGCTGGCTTCGGAAGAGCAGCTGTTCCGCCTGCAGCCCTCGGAAATCGTGTTAAAAAGCGGAATCGACCAGTGGGACGCGCTGGAAAACTGGCTGAAGACAAAACTGCCGGACTGCCTGTATTCCTTTTATGTACCTGCCGGGGAGCCGGAGGATTTTGTAACGCTGCATTTTGGTCCTCTGGAGCTGGATCCGCTGGTACGGTCCACTGTGCAGAATCTGCTGTCCTATCTCCATGCGACCATGATGACAGATCTGTCCCAGATCAACCGGCTGGAACGCATTACGGCGGAACAGTTCATGAATCTGGACGCTACGGCGATACGTAATCTGGAACTGATCAAAAATATGCGGGACGGGGGAAAACGGGGAACGCTGCTGGATGTGCTGGATTTCACCGCAACCTCCATGGGTTCCCGCTGTCTGCGAAACTGGATTGAGTGTCCGCTGCTGGACATCATGAAGATCCGTGAACGGCAGGACGCGGTGGAAGAACTGGTGATGAACCCCGGCCTGCGGGACAGCCTGCAGGAGAGCCTGAAGGAAGTG
>JAFTZZ010000001.1 GCA_017460905.1 Acidaminococcaceae bacterium
CCATAAGACCATGGAGGCCTACCGGGAAGCCAAGAGCCTGCTGTTCGAGCATCTGACGGACGGTGAAAAGCCCGGCAAGACGGCGGTGTTCAATGCGGATGAACCGGCAAGCGCAGTCATTGAGGCCCGGACAAAGGCGCCCTTCCTCACCTACGGCATGGGGCATGATAACGATATTTATCCTCTTGCCTATGAGGTGGAGGCGAAGGGGATGCATCTGCGTCTGCATACGCCGGCCGGGGAGATGGACCTGCAGCTGAAGATTACGGGCAAATTTAATGTATATAATGTGATGTGCGCGGTAGGCGCCCTGCTGGCGGAAAAGATTGCGAAGGCGGACATCGAAAAGGTGCTGAACGGGTTCGCCGGGGTGCCGGGCCGTTTCCAGCTGGTAGACGCAGGGCAGCCTTATACCGTCATTGTGGACTATGCCCATACGCCGGACGGGCTGGAAAACGTGCTGAACACGGCGCGCCTGATTACGAAAGGGCGCCTGTGGGCGGTGTTCGGCTGCGGCGGCGACCGGGATAACAAAAAGCGCCCGATCATGGGCGCGATTGCGCTGCGGCTGGCGGACGATGTGGTGGTGACTTCGGATAATCCCCGGAGCGAGGACCCGGAAAAGATCATCGACCAGATTGAAACGGCGCTGCGGCCTGTACCGGCGGGCAAAACAGTGACGCGCATCGCGGACCGGAAGGACGCGATTCATTATGCGCTGGCCCATGCCCAGGCGCAGGATGTGATCATGATTGCGGGCAAGGGCCACGAAAATTACCAGATCCTGAAAGACAGGACCATTCATTTTGACGATAAGGAAGTCGTGGAAGAATATTGGAAAGGAAAACAGGCATGATTACATTACAGGAAATTACGGCTGGCACCGGCGGACGGTGTGCGTTTACCGGCAATCCGGAATTCAGCGGGATCAATACGGATACGCGGACGATCGCCACAGGCGAACTGTTCATTGCGCTGAAGGGGGAGACCTTTGACGGGCACGCCTATGCGGCCAAAGCGGTGGAAAACGGCGCGGCGGGGATTGTGGCGTCCCGGCCTGTGGAGGTGCCGGAAACGGTTCCTGTCGTTTATGTTGAGGATACCCTGAAAGCTTATCAGGACATCGCCCACGCGTACCGGATGCGCTTTAAGGGCCTGAAGGTAGTTGCCATTACCGGTTCCAACGGGAAAACTTCCACGAAAGATATGGTGGCAGCGGTCCTTTCTTCTAAATACCGGGTTGTCAAGACCCAGGCGAATTTCAACAACGAGATCGGCTTGCCCCGCACGCTGCTGGGCATTCAGCCGGATACAGAGATTGCGGTCGTGGAGATGGGCATGCGCGGCCTGGGGCAGATCAAGGCCATGTGCGCCATCGCCTGCCCGGATGTGGCGGTGATTTCCAATGTGGGTTCCACTCATGTGGGGGAACTGGGCAGTCTGGATAATATTGCGAAAGCGAAAAGCGAAATCCTGGAAGATCTGCCTGCGGACGGTTATGCTGTCCTGAACGGCGACCTGCCCCGGGTGCGCGCCATGGAGAAGAAGCTGCATACGGATGTCTGCTGGTTCGGTCTTGCGGAGACGGACGATGTGCGGGCGGAGAAGGTTGCGATTACGGCCGGGGGCAGCCGCTTCGTCTGCCGGACGCCGGCCGGGACGGAGGACTTTTTTATTCCCCAGATCGGCGAACATAATGTCATGAATGCGTTATCGGCTATTGCAGTGGGACTGCATTTTGGTGTAAAATTAAACGATATAAAGAATGCTTTATCGGATACGGTATTGACGGGCAGTCGGCAGGAGCTGCTGCATTTTGGCGATTATACAGTGATCAACGATGCCTACAATGCCAGCCCGGCGTCCATGGAGGCTGCCTTTGCCACGCTGGCGCGGCTAAAGCAAAGCGCGCAGCCACCCTGCCGCACTATTGCGGTGGTAGCGGATATGCTGGAGCTGGGCGATACGGCGGCCGAAGCCCATCAGAGCGTGGGCCGTATGGCTGCCAAAGCGAAAACGGATATCCTGCTGGGATACGGCACGGAAACCAAAGCCGCTGTGACGGCGGCTGCGGCAGGCGGCGTGCAGGCCCTGCATTTCGCGGACCGGCAGGGCGCGGCGGAAAAGCTGGCGGAGATCCTGCAGCCGGGGGATATCGTTTTGCTGAAAGGTTCCCATTCCATGCAGGTGGCGGGAATCATAGATATAGTTTTTAAGAAATAAAAACTGGCAAGGAGCTGCAGAGGGAATGACCAGAGGTTCCTTGCTTCCGGAAAGATTGGTGTACTGAATGGATATTACAGGCATGCAAGCTGCAGGGGCGCTGCTGACGGCCCTGGTTGTATGCGCGGCGCTGGGGCCGGTGCTGATCCCTGCGCTACATAAATTAAAGTTTGGGCAGAGCATCCGCGACGTGGGGCCTGCCAGTCACATGAAAAAGAGCGGGACGCCTACCATGGGCGGCATTATGATGCTGTGCGGCCTGTTTGCGGCCATGGTGCTCTGGAACCGGTTTACCCCGCTGATCGTCATTGCGTTTGTACTGACCTTCGGGCATGCGCTGATCGGGTTTCTGGACGACTATATCAAGGTCGTGATGAAACGGAACCTGGGGCTGACGGCGAAACAGAAGCTGGCGCTGCAGATTGCGCTGGCCCTGGCTTATATTTATTATGTGGAACAGCATGTGGGAGCTTCCGGAACGGTCCTGTGGATTCCGGGAACCTCGGTAACGGTGCAGATGGGCGGGCTGTATTATGTGCTTGTCCTTTTGCTGCTGGTAGGTACTACCAATGCGGTAAACCTGACGGACGGGCTGGACGGACTGGTTTCTTCGGTAAGCATCCCGGTCCTGCTGACTTACGCGTTTGTGGCCTGGCAGTCCGGGGAAGGGGATCTGTGCCTGTTTGCCCTGGCAGTGCTGGGCAGCTGTGCGGGTTTCCTGGTCTGGAACCGTCATCCGGCGAAGGTGTTCATGGGCGATACCGGCTCCCTGGCATTGGGCGGCGCGGTAGCAGCGCTGGCGCTGCTGACCCATACGGAAGTGCTGCTGGTTATCGTAGGCGGCGTCTATGTCTTTGAAGCCTTATCGGTTATCCTGCAGGTCGCCTACTTCCGTCATACCGGCGGCAAACGGATTTTCCGCATGACGCCCATCCATCATCATTTTGAGCTGGGCGGCTGGAAGGAAACGAAGGTCGTTACCGTATTTACGGCAGTCAGCGTCGTCTTCTGCCTGCTGGGATTAGGCCTTTGGTTCATGGGAAAGGGTGGCATATAATATGTCTGATATACAGAAAGTTATGGTCTTTGGCGCAGGCATCAGCGGCAAGGGCGCGGCTGCGGAGCTGGCGAAACAGGGAAAGACGGTGTTCTTATATGATGACAGCCCGAAGACGCTGGAGCCGGAACTGGAAGCGGCTTTGGCAGCCAAGGGCGGCGGTTTTGTCTGCGGGAGCCTGGAAGCTGTATTGAATCAGGTACAGCAGGTAGTGTTATCCCCGGCGGTGCCGCTGAACCTGCCGGCGCTGCAGAAAGCGCAGGCGGCCGGTGTGGAAGTGATCACCGAGGTGGAACTGGCCTGGCGCAATTATCCGGGGCACATGATCGCGATCACCGGGACCAATGGAAAAACGACCACAACTACGTTAGTGGGCGAAATGTTGAAGACCCTGCCGGTTAAGACGGCGGTGGGCGGCAATATCGGGTTCGCCCTGTCCAAAGAGGTGGTAGGGCTGGACAGGAACAGCTGGGTAGCGGCGGAGGTGTCCAGCTACCAGATGGAAGGCATCCGGAATTTCTGTCCGGATGTGGCAGTCGTCCTGAACCTGACGCCGGACCACATGGAACGTCATAAGACCATGGATGAATACGGCCGCTGCAAGCGGAATGTTTTCATCAACCAGACGGCCAGGCAGGTTACCGTATTGAACTATGATGACCCCGAGGTCCGTACCTGGGGCAAATATTCTAAAGGCACGCTGTGTTATTTCAGCCGGACGGCCGTTTTGCCGGAAGGCGTGTATATGAAAGACGGCAGTTTTTTCATCAAATGGAAAAACACCGCAGCGGAAATCTGCCACAAGAGCGAGCTGCAGATTTTCGGCGCGCATAATGAGGAAAATGTACTGGCGGCCATTGCCTGTGGGTTTTTCGCGGGAGTGACCCCGGAAGACATGCGGCAGACCCTGCTGGACTTTAAAGGGGTGGAACACCGAATCGAATACGTGACCACGATCAACGGGGTGCCGTATTATAACGATTCCAAGGCAACGAATACCGATTCCGTGATCAAAGCGCTGGAGGCATTTTCCGGCGGGCATATCATCCTGCTTGCGGGCGGGCACGATAAAATGACGCCGCTGGAGCCGATGATGCGTCTTGTCAGTGAGAAAGCGGACCTGTTGATCCTGCTGGGCGAGGCCAGGGAACGGTTTTATGAGGCGGCAGTTGCGGCCCATGTTCCCGCTATTATTGTCGTTGATACCTTCAAGGAAGCGGTGGAAACGGCGTACGCAAAAGCCCATGCGCCCCAGGTGGTGCTGCTGTCCCCGGCGTGCTCTTCCTTTGATATGTTCCATGACATGGGAGAGCGGGGACGGTATTTCAAAAAGCTGGTGCGCGATCTGGCAAAAGAGGCGCACTGAAAGAAGCAGAAAGCTGCCGTCATAACGGCGGCGGAATGGAGATAACGGCAAGATGCGAATCATCTTATCCGGCGGCGGTACCGGAGGGCATATCTATCCGGCCCTTACGATTGCAGATACGATTCAAAAGCTGTATCCCGAGGCGGAGATCCGGTTTGTGGGTACGACCCACGGCCTGGAAAAGGATCTGGTCCCCCGGGCGGGATATCCCATAGATTTTATCGACGTGCAGGGTTTCAAACGAAGCCTGAGCCCGGACACGTTCCGTTCGGTTTTCAAATTGTTTACCGGCCTCCGGGACGCAAAACGGCTGCTGGACGACTACCGGCCCCATCTGGTCATCGGTACGGGCGGCTACGTGTGCGGCCCCATTGTGTTCCTGGCGGCGCTGAAAGGGATTCCGGCCTGCGTGCAGGAACAGAATGCGCTGCCGGGCGTAACGAATAAGATCCTGTCCCGCTTCGTGAACCGCATCTTTTTGGGCTACAAGGAAGCGGACAAGTATTTTACCGGTAAGGCCCGGAAGGTGTTTACGGGGAATCCGGTCCGGCAGGAAATTTTAAACCACAAACGGGAGGAAGGCATACAGTGCTTCCGGCTTGACCCGGATAAGAAGACGATCCTGATCGTCGGCGGCAGCCTGGGGGCGGCATCCATTAACAAGGCTGCCTTCCTGCTGGAACAGAACCTGTCCGGACGGGACGACGTGCAGGTGCTGCACGCTACCGGGAAGAACAATTACGAAGCGTATGCGAAACAGATGAAAGAGGCTGGCGGGTTCCAGTCCAATATCCATGTTTCGCCGTATTTATACGATATGCCGCTGGCGCTGGCGGCGGCAGATCTGGCCGTGTTCCGGGCCGGCGCTATCGGGCTGGCGGAACTGACGGCAAAAGGAATCCCTTCTATTTTGGTTCCGTTTCCCTTTGCTACGGCCAATCATCAGGAGTTCAATGCCAGGGCGCTGGAAGCGGAAGGCGCGGCGCAGGTCATCCTGGATAAGGACCTGACCGGTGAAGCGCTGCTGGAAAAGGTAGAACGGCTGTTAGTGGATAAAGCCGAACTGCGGCAGATGAAGGAAGCCGCAAAAAAGGCCGGGAGACCCCAGGCCGCAATGGAGATCGCGAAACAGGCAGTTGCTTTGATCAGGGAACGCTGAGGCAGGCGGCAGCGCATGAACAGTGTTTCCATAAAAAAATGGGCGGAGGTAAAGCAGATGTTGGAGAAGTACAGACATATCCACTTTATCGGTATCGGCGGAGCAGGCATGAGCGGACTGGCTTATGTGCTGGTGAAACGGGGCTTTGAAATTACGGGCTCCGACCTGCAGGTGGGACACATGGCCTATGAACTGGCGGAAGCCGGGGCGATGGTCTATATGGGACATGATGACTGCCAGATTGAAGGCGCGGAAGCCGTAGTTGTGTCTACAGCGATTCCGGAGACGAATCCGGAACTGGCATCAGCCCGCCGGAAAAATATTCCCGTTTTGCATCGCAGCGATGTGCTGATGGACCTTCTGAACGGCGAAGGCGTGAAGGGGGTCGCTGTAGCGGGAGCCCACGGAAAGACTACGACCAGCGCCATGATCGGCGTCATTGCCGCAGAAGCAGGCCTTGATCCTACGATCGCCATCGGCGGCGATGTGGCGGCCCTGCACGGTAATGCCAGAAACGGCGAAAGTGAATGGGTCGTGGCTGAAGCTGATGAAAGCGACGGGTCGTTCCTCAAATTTACCCCGTTTATTCCCGTTATTACCAATATTGAAGACGATCATCTGGACCATTACGGTACAGAAGAGAATATATACCAGGCCTTTAAGGAATATCTTTCCCATATGAAAGACGGCGGCACCGCCGTGTTATGCATGGACAACGAAAAGGTGCGGCGTCTGGCCGGGGAAACGGACCGCGTCTTTGTCACCTACGGCCTCACGGATGACTGTGATTTCCAGGCAAGGAATGTCCGGCACAGCACCGAGGGAACGGATTATGATCTGTATCACGGCGGAGAAAAGCTGCTGGCTGTGCACCTGATCGTACCCGGCAGGCATAATGTATTGAATTCCCTGGGCGCTATTACGGCGGCTGTGCAGATGGGGATTTCGCCGGAAGCTGCCGCGGCGGCGCTGGCCGGGTTCTCCGGCGCGAAGCGGCGTTTTGAGACAAAGGGAAAGGAAAACGGCATCTGGGTCGTGGACGATTATGCCCATCACCCGACGGAAATTGCCGCAACGCTCCAGGCCGCGAAAGAAACAGGCGCGCAACGGATCGTCTGTGTCTTCCAGCCGCACCGTTATACCCGTACCAAGCTGCTGCATGAAGAATTCTGTAAATGTTTTACCAATTGCGATAAGCTGATTCTGACGCATATCTATTCCGCCGGTGAAAAGCCGATTCCCGGAATCAGCAGTGAAGGGCTGGCAGAGGCAATCAGGCACACTACGGGGCAGGATGTCATGTTTATCGACGGCTTCTCCCGGGTGGAAGAATACCTGTACAAAAACTGCAAAGCCGGGGACCTGCTGATTACCATGGGCGCCGGGGATGTTTTCCGGATTGGGGAAGAGCTGGTAAAAGAGTTCCAGCAGGTTGAGAAATAAGCAGATAAACGAGTAACGTTTTGAACTGTCTGAAGACGTGCATAAACGGGAAATGAGGAAAGGTTATGGATAAAAGCAAAACGGTTGCTGTCGTCATGGGCGGGCCGTCGGCGGAGGAAAAGATATCCCTGTCCACAGGCACTTCTATGGCAGCGGCATTGCGGGAAAAAGGATATACGGTGAAGGAGATCCGTCTGGTACCGCATATTTTTTCCGAACAGGTAAAGGAAAGCGGCGCGGATGTGGTGGTCATTGCCGTACACGGATTGTACGGCGAGGACGGCCGGCTGCAGAGCGCACGGGAGATGATGGGGATACCCTATACCGGTTCCGGCGTGCTGGCCAGCGCGGTGAGCATGAACAAACTGGCGGCCAAACGGGTCTTTCTGGGCAGCGGCATACCGACGCCTGATTATATCTTCCTGCACCGCAGGAATCGCGGGCATCAGGATATGATGCAGCTGATTAC
>JAFTZZ010000025.1 GCA_017460905.1 Acidaminococcaceae bacterium
AAACCGTCTGGCGGTATCTAACTGATTAACAATACTGCAAAGGACTGTGGTTGGAGCCTTTCACGAACCGTCTTGCGGTAGGAAGTGTTAACCAATCCACAGCATCCTCTACAGTGTAGCACATGACCTTGGAGAGGGTCATTAAAAACTACTACTCTATAATACAAGGAAGTGTAACAGAATGAACAACGTACCTGTTTACAAATTGCGGCTGGCCCGCACACTTTATAACAACTTTTTCCGCGCCCGCCTGCAGGATGCCAACGGTGAAGATGCCGGCCAGCTCCTGATCGTCCCCGGCCTGCCCCTGGACCGCAGCCAGCTGCCGGAAAACGCGCCGGTTGCCGACCCGTACCTGCTGGTTATCGTCGAAGACGCAAATATCAACAAGGATAACGTAGTTGACTTTGAAGAAGGCGTTTCCCGCGCTGTATTAGGCAAATTTACGACGGAAACTACCGCTTTCAACCATTGCGAATTCTATTATCCGTCGCCTGCTTTCTATTTTGCCCAGGACGAAGAGTAAATTATAATGAATAACTGAATAACAAAAAACAAAGGCAGAACTCTCTGAAAAGAAAGTTCTGCCTTTTAATGTTTAGGAAAGCCAACTTTTTAACAGGTATGGCACTTTTCATACAGTCCGGCCTTTTTCAGCACACGAACCGCAGTCTCGCCGATATGGGCTACCGTGTCGGCTACTTCAATGCCGGCAGCGTTCAGTGCGTTAATCTTGTCGTCGGCCGTGCCTTTGCCGCCGCTGATGATGGCACCCGCATGGCCCATGCGTTTGCCCGGAGGCGCCTGACGACCGGAAATAAAGCCGATGACAGGCTTCTTCATATTGGCTTTAATCCATTCAGCCGCTTCTTCTTCCGCCGTGCCGCCGATCTCACCGATCATAATAACGGCCAGCGTATCGTCATCTTCATTGAATGCTTCCAGCGCTTCAATGAAGTCCATGCCCTTGACCGGGTCGCCGCCCAGGCCTACGCAGGTTGTCTGGCCGATACCCGCCATGGTCAGCTGGTAGGTCGCTTCATAAGTCAGGGTGCCGGAACGGCTGATTACGCCTACATGGCCTTTCTTATGAATGTACGTCGGCAGCAGGCCCAGACGGCATTCGTCAACCGTCAGGATACCGGGGCAGTTAGGCCCTAACAGACGGGTCTTTTTCCCTTTCAGGTACGCACGTACTTTTACCATGTCCTGTACCGGAATGTGTTCGGTAATGCAGCAGACAAAATCCAGTCCTGCGTCAATGGCTTCGCAGATAGCATCCGCCGCGTAACGGGCCGGAACGTAAATGACAGATGCGTTGGCGCCGGTGGCTTCTTTCGCTTCGAGTACCGTATTGAATACCGGGATCGTTCCCAGTACTTTTTCCCCTGCGCGTCCGGGAGATACGCCTGCCACAACGTTGGTGCCATAATCCAGCGCAATCTTGGTATGGAACGTAGCCTGACGGCCCGTAATGCCCTGTACAATCAATTTCGTATCTTTTCCTACAAATACTGACATGATTACGCCTCCTTCCCTTCCGCTCTTTTTGCTTTCAGTTCTGCCGCCAGCTTAACTGCCAGTTCGGCGCCTTCTTCCATCTTGGGAACCGCATGAACCATGGGCAGGTTCGCTTCTTTCAAAATACGGCGGCCCTCTTCATGATTAGTGCCGTCCAGACGGGCAATGACCGGAACGCGAAGCCCTACGACCTTCGCCGCTTCCACAATACCGCCGGCTATAACGTCGCACTTGTTGATGCCGCCGAAGATGTTTACGAACACGCTGCAGACCTGATCGTCCGACTGCATGATACGGAATGCTTCCGCAATCTTTTCTACCGTACTGTCGCCGCCTACGTCCAGGAAGTTGGCTGGTTCGCCGCCGTAGAATTTAATGATGTCTACCGTCGCCATGGCCAGACCTGCGCCGTTAACCATGCAGGCTACGTCGCCGCCCAGGTTTACATAGGACAGCGCTGCTTTGGCAGCTGCCCTTTCCTTCGGATCCTCTTCCGCTTCATCGCGCAATGCTTCGATCTCCGGATGACGGTAAATCGCCGCGTCGTCAAACTGCAGCTTGGCATCTAATGCCATAACCTGATTTTCCACGGTTACGACCAACGGATTGCATTCAGCCAGCGTGCAGTCTTTCTCCACAAACAGATTGTACAGATCCATCATGCATTTCTGTGCCTTGGCAATAACCTTTTCCTTGAACTTCATGTTGTAAGCCATGCGTTTGGTCTGGAACGGCATCAGGCCGATGGTCGGGTCGATGTATTCCTTAAAGATACGGTCCGGCATCTCCGCCGCAACCTGTTCAATTTCCATGCCGCCTTCCGCGCTGCCCATCATGACGATTTTGGCAGAATCACGGTCAATGACGAAACCCAGGTAATATTCTTTTTCAATGTTGCTGCCTTCTTCAATCAGAAGACGGTTAACCTTTTTCCCTTCCGGGCCGGTCTGGTGGGTGACCAGCACTTTACCCAGGATCTGGGAAGAAAAGTATTTTACCTCGTCGATGTTATGGGCCAGCTTTACGCCGCCTGCCTTGCCGCGCCCGCCTGCATGGATCTGCGCCTTGACTACGGCAATGGGGGCATCAAAGTCTTTCGCGATACGGGCCGCTTCTTCCGGACTGAAGGCCGGACTGCCGTTCGGCACGCTGATGCCGTACATTTTCATGATCTGTTTGGCCTGATACTCATGAATCTTCAAAATGGTTTCCTCCTCCTAAAATTTATTACTACTCAAACATAAATTAAAGAAATATTGTATATTAAATTATTATATATTATATAATATTATCTTATTTTTCAAAAAAGCTGTCAATATCTTTTATGAGATATGCGGTTAAAACAGTATTTACTGTTTTGCGCCACTACAATTCCGTAAACCTGTTATCACTTTTCACTCATTGCGCCTGCATGACCGGAGCTTTGGTCTGCAGCTCCAGGCTGCGGACGGAAATGTTGACGCGCTGCACCTGCATGCCTGTCATGGACTCAACCCTGCTCTTGATTTTTTGCTGCAGCAGCCGGGATACCTCGAACACCTTTACGCCGTAATACAGGTTGATTTCCACATGGACGGACAGGCCTTTGTTATCGGTACGCCGACGGACATGGATATAATGGATCCTGGCCACGCCGATCATGCGCTTGACGATAATATTAATGATATCCTCAATGACATAATCAGAAATGAGAATCGTTCCGTAATAACTGAAGGCCGGGCGTACAATGGAACGGCTTTCCTGCCGGTCACGTTTGTTCTTGGAAAAAATATTATACGGAAGATTGGCAAAAAAGCCGCCGAAATGCTGTTTTAATTCTACCGTAGGAACGGGTACGATATGCTTGCCGTACCGCAGCCGGGACTCATGCGCTTTTTTGATTTCCTGTTTGGTCGCGATGTCGGTAATATATATCGTCTTCAGGGGGTCGGGCAAGACCAGCCGCGCCGTTATCTTCTGAATCATGCGGTCCGAAGTGGCGATGATCAGGATGCGGCGTATGCTGGAGCGGGCCAGCGCCTCGCGCACTTCCGAAGCATGGCTGTCTTCATAAAAGATAGCGCGTTTAACTGCCTGCACGCGATTTTGTTCACTTTTTGCTGAAGTGCCGCCCAGAATTTTCGATCCCTGGATCAAAAGGCCATCGTCGATGATCGCATCGCAGTTATACTGATGCGCTACACCGATTGCACGATGGCTTTTGCCGGAACCGCTGGCGCCAACAAACGCAATGACTTCCATAGTGTATGTCTCCAGATAGGTAAAGTTGAAATTTAGCTGTGCATGAATGCTGCGTCAGGCAAAGGCATCGCAAAACCGTCCACGATTGCTATTTTATGGGCTCATGCGCCTGTGGCTTCGGAACTCGGGCTTCGCCCTCAGACAACCTCGCCACGACGGCACATTTCGCCTCATAAAATGACGCAATCGTTTCCGAAGTTTTGCTTATGCCTTCGCCATGCCGCAGCGTTTAATGCAGCAAAATCAAGATCTGTCATACATATTCTTATTTACCTCTATACTAATTATAACCCAAACCGCCTCAAAAAGTCTTGTACTTTTTCCCGCGGTACAGGCCAGTCCTCCAGTTTTTCCGGAAAGCGTCCCGGGTTGCCGTGAAAATCACTGCCGCCGGTTACCAGCAGGTTGCGTTCTGTTGCCACATGCAGCCAGTAACTTTGGGCAGCAGGGTCTTTCGCCGAGGGATGATATACTTCAATCCCGTCATAAGGCAGCGTACGCAGAAGATTCAACGCCAGTTCCCTGTCGCCGATTTCTTCCGGATGCGCCTGGATAGCAAGCCCGCCTGCCTGATGGATGATATGCACCGCTTCCGGCGGCGTCATCTTGGTCTGGGGCTGGTAGGCAGGTTTGCCTTCGCCAATATACAGATCAAAGGCCTCCTGCACTGTTTTTACGTAGCCCTGCGCCACCATTGCCCGGGCGATATGCGGACGTCCGACAGCACGGTGTCCTTCTTCCGGCACGGGAACATCCACATCCATTCCCATTTCATGCAGCCTGGTTATAATCTTCTGCAAACGGGTGCGTCTGGCGTTGCGGACATCTGCCAGCCGTTCCAGCAGCAGCGCGTTATGCTGCCCGATCCCATACCCTAAAATATGGACCTGCCGGTTTTCCCAGCGGGTGCTGAATTCTACGCCGGGAATAAAATCCAGCCCGAATTCCGAAGCTGTCTTTTTCATTTCCGGCAGTCCCAGCAGGGTATCGTGATCGGTCAGGGCAATGACGGTAATGCCCGCCGCCCTTGCCATTTTCGCTAACTCCCCTGTCGTATATACACCGTCCGAATAGGTACTGTGTATATGCAAATCTGCCATACCCCTCATAATTTAAAACGTCCTTGCCAGCTCAATCAGAGTTGCCGTGCCGAAAGCCGTACAGCCTTCGGGAATGTGTCCTTCCGTTTTTTTCGCAGTAGACGTGCCGCCGATGTCCAGATGTGCCCAGGGAATGCCTTTATCAACAAAGCTGCCGATGAACACGCCTCCCGTAATAGTACCGGCAGGCCGGCCTGCGGAATTTTTTACATCCGCGCAGCTGCTCCTGATCAGCTCCTCTGCCTCTTCCACGATGGGCAGGCGCCACCATTCTTCCCCGGCCCTGTGCCCGGCTTTTTGAATTTCAGCAGCCAGTTCATCATCATTGGAAACGATGCCGGAAGTATGTTCGCCCAGCGCAATGATAACCGCCCCGGTCAGAGTCGCGATATCAATGACCTTTGCCGCGCCTTTCCGGCAGGCATACCAGACTGCGTCTGCCAGCACCATGCGGCCTTCCGCGTCGGTGTTGACTACCTCGATGGTTTTGCCGCTGGCGGCACGAACGATATCGCCAGGCCGCTGCGCCGAACCGGACGGCATATTTTCCGCACAGGACAGGATGCCGATCACATTGACATTCAACTGCAGCGCGGCAATGGCTTCCATGGCGCCTAAGACAGCCGCCGCGCCCGTCATATCGTCTTTCATCTCGCCCATGCCGTCCGAGGGCTTGATGGAAACACCGCCGCTGTCAAAGGTGATGCCCTTGCCTACAAAAGCAATGAACGGCTTATCGCCTCCATGGGCATATTTCAGCGCAATCATTTTCGGTTCACGGACGCTGCCGGAGCCCACCGCAAGGATTGCATTCATGCCCAGCTTCTGCATTTCCTTTACAGGCAGCACCTCTGCTTCCAGCGCAAACTTTTTCGCCGTCTTTACCGCTTCCTGCGCCAACGCTTCCGGATACATCACATTGCCGGGTTCATTGGCCAGATCCCGGGCGTGGCAGATTGCTGCGCAGATTTTTTCCGCCTCAGCTACAATTTCTTCTGCGTTTGCCACTTCACTGAAAATCGTGACGGAAATTTTTTCTGCGTTATTTGTAGTTTCAGTTTCGTTACGACTCGTTGCACTATTAATTTTGTTTGTCTTTTCATTATTGTCATTGCCGCCGGAAATTTCGGTTTTGGTATCGCCGCCGGTCTTATATTTGTTAAATTCATAACTTCCCAGCAGCAATCCTTCCGCCACCGCTTTCAGATAATGGCCGCGCTTGGGATTAGTGAGAATCGGCGCTGCAACCACGACATCCTTAATTTTATTTTTGCGTAATTCACGAACCGCATTGCCTGCCGCAAAGCGAAAATGACCGGGCGTGCATTCTTTGCCTGCGCCGATGCCGGCCAGAATTACCCGCTGGTATCCATTTTCATCTTTTACCAGCAGAGAAGTAACGCTTCCCGTTTCCGTAAAACCGTAGCCCTGTTTTTCCGCCTGCCAGGCGATCAGCTCAAAAATTTCTTCCGGCAGGGAAAGCGACCGGATATGATCGACACACTCCCTGCATAAAAATAAAACGACAGCTTCCGCTTTTGCATATAACGAAGATTTTTCTTTGCTGCTTTTGAAAGCAATTAATTTTTCCATGATCGTGTCTCCCATTGTATTTACCCGCGCCCCGCAGAAGCGTAGGCTGCGTACATGCAATAGCAGGCTTTGCCTGCCTTATTATTGATAATTGACAGCGTTGATTACGCTTTCCAGAAAGCTCAGTCCCGATTTACGCTTCAGTTCCAAATCGCTGACCAGCACCCTGCGTACATAAATTTTACGGTCATTCTCGTAATAGCTGCTGATGGAATGGAGCACATACGGCGTACCGTTCACCGTACCCAGATATAGCATGATGTGCCCCGCAATCGACACAGCCGCGCCGGGCTGCAGCTTTGTAAAGGCCTGCAGCCGTTCTTCCCGCGTCAGATTGGTAAAATCAACAGCAGTGCCCGGCATTTCTCTCAGCTGCGTCGTATTCCGCGGCAGCTGTATGCCTACGGTCCGGTATACGGAATCCACCAGTGAAGAACAGTCTACGCTGCGCATCGCGCCGCCCCAGCCGTAAACGGAACCGTAAAACTGAAACGCCTGCCGGACCACCTGGTTGGCTGTATACGGCAGATAGCCGCGATGCAGGCCTTCCTCTCTGGCCAGCCAGACATGCTTTTCCCGCAGCTGCCCGGTCCGGTCATCCTTGTACGGCAGCGCCACCTGCCAGCGGTTCGGCTTCTCCTGCAGCAGCAGCAGTCTGGCGCCCATAAGATGGAAAACATCTTCGCCCATTGTCCGTGTGTAGAAATCCCGGCCGGTTACGACCAGAAAATCCTCCGGCTCCGCGTAACGCTGCCACTGTTCCCGGGAGCACAGGGCGACATCTTCCCGCGCTATCCAGCCAAACAGATTATAAAGCCGCACATAGTAATATCTTTCGTCAGCGGACTCATGCAGTATCGCGACCGGCTCGCCGGCTTCCAATACAGAATCCTGCACATTATCGTAATACACGTCGTCCGCCGTATCGAACAGCCCGTCTGCCAGGGGCAGATTACGGACCATTGCGTGGCGGACCGTAACCCCATAACGGACCGGGACGGTTTCGCCCGCAGCAGGCAGCGCGTCCAGCGCCAGGTTTTCCCGGATCTGCCCTTTCTCCTCTTCCGTCAATTCCTTCCCTTTACGGTATACCGTTCCGTTCATCGCCCATGTGTTGGTGATCCAGGGCAGGAATTCATCCACCGGAACCGAAGACGGCAGCGATTTCATATCGGTAACGGCAAGCCCGGCACCGTAAATCTTCCGGTTAAACTGCGCGATCTCATTTTCATTCAGGATAACCTGCTCCCCTGCTGCATTGTGCCTGATCCAGAACGAAGCATCAGTCAGCTCGCCGGAATCAGCAATCCCCGCCCATGCCGAAGCGGAAAACAGCAGCGAAAACAGCAACAGCACAAAAACCTTCTTTTTACAATTCATCATATGCTCCCAGCGGTTCATTTTCTTACTTCAATTATAACCGATAAAAAAAACGTATTCAATAACCTTGCGGCTAAAGAATACGCTTAATTTAATCTGATCCCGGCACCTGCCATCTCCGAGTTCTCCCAAAACAGATTTGGCAGATGTCTGTATCAGTTTGTGATAAAATTATAAACTAAAATCAATGTAAATGCAAACTTTTTTCGAAATTTAGTACTAATTACTGATTAAATTTCTTCATAAGCCTGCAGACTGCAAAAAATGTTGCAATTATGTACAAAAATCAACTCAGATCAGCCCGTTTTCTTTGATGATGGCTTTCATCTTTTCAAACGCGCCTTCGGTCATCGGGGTCAGCGGCAGGCGCGGCGCACCGGCGTCAATACCGGTAACCAGCGTTACGGCAGCCTTGACCGGAATCGGATTGGTTTCAATGAACAGCGAATTCGCCAGCGGCACCATGCGCTTGTTGATTTCCGCCGCTTCCTTGACGTTGCCGCTTTCGTAAGCGCTCAGCAGGTCCTGCAGGATTTCGCCGCCGATATTGGACAGCACGGATACGACGCCGGTTGCGCCTACCGACGCGAAGGGCAGCAGCAGTCCGTCATCGCCGCTGTAAATCGTAAAGTCAGCGGGCAGGATGCGGAACAGTTCCGCAACCTGGGCAACATTGCCGGCAGCTTCCTTGATCGCAACCACATTCTTAAAATCGTTGGCGATCCGCGCTACGGTAGCAGGCGGAATATTAGCCGCGGTACGTCCGGGAACATTGTAAAGGATGATCGGTTTTTCCGTGCATTCGGAAATAGCCTTGAAGTGCTGGTAATACCCTTCCTGGGTCGGTTTGTTATAATACGGCCCTACAATCAGGAACCCGTCAACGCCAATAGCGTCCGCAATTTTCGTGGTTTCTACACTGTTGGCAGTGTTGTTGGAACCGGTGCCGGCAATGACAGGAATCCGGCCGTTAACCTGTTTTACAACCGTTTCCCAGATTGCTTTTTTCTCATCCAGCGTCATGGTCGCCGCTTCACCGGTGGAACCAGTCACAACCAGCGCGTCCGTGCCGTGGGCAATCCACCATTCGACCAGCTGTTTTGTCGCTTCCAGATTCAAGCTGCCGTCAGCAGCAAAGGGAGTTACCATTGCCGTCAGTACTCTGCCAAAATACGGATTCTTCATAACTTTCCTCTCCTCTCAGTTACTTATCGTCACTAAATAATCTGTAAAAATAGCTGAATCTTTTGAACGCAGACCTTATTCTACAAGGATTTACGAATCAGACCCAGCCGTTCTGAATCATGCACTCGGCAATCTGCAGCGTGTTCAGCGCAGCGCCCTTGCGGATCTGGTCGCCCACTACCCAGAAGTTAAAGGTATTGGGGTTGGAGAAATCGCGGCGCAGGCGTCCTACATAGCAGTCATTCTTATCGGAGGTGTACAGCGGCATCGGGTAAATCTGTTCTTCCAGATCATCCTGCATCTGCACGCCGGGGAAGTTTTCCAGCGCCTTGCGCATATCCGCCAGCTCCAGATCGTGTTCAAACTCTACGTTGACGGATTCGGAATGGCTGCGGTAAACCGGCACGCGGACCGTGGTAGCGGTAATGCGCATATCGTAATCGTCAAAAATCTTCTGAGTCTCGTTGACCATCTTCATTTCTTCCTTGGAATAAAGATTATCCAGGAAAACGTCAATCTGCGGAATCAGGTTGAAAGCGATGGGATAATGTTTCTTCAGGCTGGCAGACGGTAAAATATGCGGAACCATTTCGCGGCCTTCCGCGTAGGCTTTGGTTTCGTC
>JAFTZZ010000026.1 GCA_017460905.1 Acidaminococcaceae bacterium
AACTATTCATTAATTTGTGATACGCAGGTCATATCATTTTTTAATTGTAATTTTAATTATAATTAGTCAGTGTTAATTCGAATTAAAAACAAAAAACGGCTCCCCAATTTTCAGGAACCGCATATTTATCAGAGCAACTTATAAGATTCGAACCTATCAATGTGTTTTCGCCTTTGGCTTTTATTCTTTCTCCATCTGCTTCTTTGCCTGTTCTGTCAGCGAGCCGTCTGCGTTGTACATGATCAGCGGCGGCAGAACCTCCAGTCCATAACTTCCGCTTTTTACCATTTCCAGCAGAAAAATCCACGCCGGTTTGTCAACGGAAGCATGTACCCACTGCAGTTTTTTCGGCTGCAGGTTGTATTTGATTGCCAGCTCCATAGACTCCATGAAACGTTCCGGCAGCTGCACCAGAGCGAAACGGCCCCGGCTGTGCAAGGCATAAGACGCTGCTGCGAAAAAATCTTCCAGCACCGCCGTCTTTTCGTGACAGGCGCTGGTTCCAACAATACGCTCGTGCCCGCTGTTGCGATAGGGCGGATTGGCCGCCACCAAATCGAAGCTTTCCGTTTTGCAGAAAGTTTTAATATCTTTTATGTCCCATTGAAGCGCACGGACTTTTGTTTTTTTTTCTGTTATTGTATCGGCTTTGCCAACTTTCGAACAGTCTGTTTCTTTATCAAAACAGGACTTGCCGACTTCTTCAGGCAACACGGAAGGTAACAGGCCAGAATCATTTTCTGCGTTGTCTGCCGTATCACTGCGCCAGCCAATTCCGTTTGTCTCCGCACTGCGGTTAAACAGCTCCACCATGCGGGGATTCACGTCCAGCCCTGTCACCTCCGCCGCGCCCCTGGCCGCCAGATAAAAACTGATGGCCCCGGTCCCGCAGCCCAGCTCCAGAGCCTTTGCCTTTCTCGCCACATGCGGAAAATGCGCCAGAAAGACGGAGTCGGTGGTAAAGGTAAATTCCGCCGGGTCCTGATAAATTTTATACCCGCAACCCGGCAGATAATCTTCTCTGATTTCACTCATAGTTCAAAACAAATTGCAATTAAATTTTTCATTCATATTGTGTTGCTTTGCCGATGTTCTGCAAACAAGAAATCTGCTTACAATAATCAATCGTCATCCATCGCCTGGGACGCGTCGATCAGTTCATCCCATTCCAGCGTCACCACGTTATCCTGGGACAGCTGCACCGTCGCCGTATGTTTTGCTTTGTTTACGGTCGTGACCTTGCCCTTGCCCATGCTGGTAGCCACCATGGAACCCACCTGCGGCGCTTCCGCAAATTCCCTGCGCCCGCGGCCGCCCTTGCCTTTTTCCTTGGCATACAGGTAATCCTCATATTTCAGGCAGCACATCAGGCGTCCGCAGCAACCGGATATTTTGGTAGGGTTCAGCGATAAATTCTGATTCTTGGCCATCCGGATGAACACCGGCTCAAAATCTCCCAGCCAGCTGGCGCAGCACAATGGCCGTCCGCAGCTGCCAATACCGCCGACCATGCGGGCTTCGTCGCGTACGCCGATCTGCCGCAGCTCGATACGGGTCCGGAACACAGAGGCCAGGTCCTTGACCAGCTCGCGAAAATCAATGCGCCCGTCTGCCGTAAAATAGAAAATGATTTTATTCACATCAAAGGTAAATTCCACGTCCACCAAATTCATTTCCAGTCCGTGACGCTGGATCCGGCGCTGGCAGATGTTGAACGCTTCCCGTTCCCGCACCTGGTTCTGGATCACCGTTTCTTCATCCTCCGGCGTTGCCTTGCGGATAATCGGCTTCAGCGGATTCTTCAGCTGTTCCTCCGGTACGGACCGGGTGCCGATGGAAACGGTTCCGTATTCCATGCCCCGGGCGGTTTCTACAATAACATGGTCGCCCGGAACCAGTTCGATCTCCAGCGGATCGAAATAATATATTTTGCACGTTTTCTTAAAACGTATCCCCACTACTTTTTTCACGTTAACCTCCATTCTTCCGCTGTTATCCAGCGTCACAAACAGTCATAAAAGCAACTGTCATACGTAAGGAACCACTAATTAATTATCCTGTGCGCTTGCCGACGCACAAATTCATTTATTCAGCATTTCCTTATATTTTCCCTTCATAACACGCATTGATAGTAAAAGTCACATTGTCCAGCACGCTTTTTGCGTTGGCCCGCCGGACGGCAGCCGCTACTGCTTCCTGCGCGGCGCCCGTCGCCTGATACAGCCGTCTTGCCTCCCATTTGCCGGCAATCTGCTGTAGTTGTGGCAGCGCGTCTATATTAAACACCCGGTCCGGCAACCCGTTTTTCACAAACAGCAGATCCCGTAACAGCGAAACCGTCATGGACAGAAACTGCTGCAGCCGTTCGTTCCCGCCGGATGCGGGAATCATATCCGAAAAATAATCTTCTCCCAGAAGATAGGTCATAGGCGCCTGCAGCGGAAATTCCGCCACATACTTCAGCGCCATATTGCGAAAATCCAAAATCCGTTCGTCCCTGAACCGAAGCGCCTGTCCTAACGACCCATCAGACAGATGCGCCAGCAGGTCCGCTTCGGCTTCGGGAACCTCTTTATCCAGTAACGCCTGTTTCGTTTCTTCCACCGTCAGCGGCACAAAGCGCACCTGAATCACCCGCGATAAAATCGTAGGCAGCAGACGGCTTACGGAAGTCGCGATCAATATGAAAAACCATTTGTCAGGCGGCTCTTCCAACAGCTTCAGCAGCGAATTAGCAGCTTCCTGGTTCATGGTGTCCGCTTCGTTGATGATACAGATCTTATGCCCGGACAAAGTCGGTCCGAAGGATGCCTGTCGGATCAGACTGCGGATCTGGCTAACCGTAATAATCTTAGTTTTCTTTTTTTCCTGCTCCTCATCGGTGGCAGGATCGAAATAGAGATAATCCGGGTGGGCGAAGTTGCCCGTTGCAAAATTCAGCAGGCGGCAGCTTTCACAGTGACCGCAGGGGCGCTCCTCCCCCGTCCCATGGCACAGGAAGGCCCGGGCAAATTCTTTTGCCAGCAGGCATTTGCCGATCCCCTCCGGCCCGTAGAACAGCAGGGCGTGGGGCCGTTCTTCCCGGTTCTGGAAGCGTTCCAGAAAGGCTTTATTCTGTTGGTGGCCGATAATGCGTTCAAACATAATGGCTCCTGGTAAAAATTGAAGTTTGTGCATAAAGTACTGCGGCATGGCGAAGGCATAAGCAAAACTTCGGAAACGATTGCGTCATTTTATGAGGCGAAATGTGCCGTCGTGGCGAGGCTGTCTGAGGGCAAAGCCCGAGTTCCGAAGCCATAGGCGCATGAGTCCATAAAATAGCAATTGTTGACGGTTTTGCAATGCCTTTGCCTGACGCAGTACTTTATGCACAGCTAAATTCTCTTTTAAAATCCCGCGGCCTTCAGCAATTTCCGGATGTCTTCCTGTACGGCGTCCAGATTTTGCAGCGC
>JAFTZZ010000027.1 GCA_017460905.1 Acidaminococcaceae bacterium
CGGTCAGCAGCAGCGTATCGGCATTGCCCGGGCGCTGGCGCTGGATCCCAAGGTGATCCTGTTTGACGAACCAACCTCCGCACTGGATCCGGAGCTGGTAGGCGAAGTGCTGGATACCATGAAAAAGGCAGCGGAAGAAGAACACCGGACCATGCTGGTTGTGACTCATGAGATGGCGTTTGCGCGGGATGTGGCGGACCATGTCATTTTTATGGAAGGCGGGTATATTGTCGAAGAAGGAACTCCCCGGGAAGTACTGTATACGCCGCAGGAACAGCGGACGCAGCAGTTCCTGGCCAGGTTCAGGAGTACGGTATTGTAAACATATAATTGTATTGTAAGAACCTGATGGAAGTGTACCAAGAATGGATAAACTAACTTTACAGGCAAACTCTGTATATACAAGGCATTTACAGGATATGGTGCGGTTTCCCACCGTGTCAACAGAAAATGACGGCGCTACGGACTGGGAACCTTTTGACGGTTTCCGTTCCTTTTTGGAAAAAGCCTATCCGCTGCTGCATCGGAACATGCAGCGGGTTATGATCGGCCACGGCAGCCTGCTGTTTCATTGGAAGGCAGAACATGCGCGTAAAAAACCGGTCCTTTTTATGGCGCATCAGGATGTGGTTCCGGCCGGTGAAGAAAGAAAATGGATATATCCGCCGTTCAGCGGGCAGCTGGCAGAGGGGTGCGTCTGGGGCCGGGGCTCTGTTGACTGCAAGGCAATGCTGCTGTTCCTGATGGAAGCGGCAGAGGAACTGTTCAGGGAGGGGTTCCGGCCCTGTTTCGATTTTTATATTGCCTTGGGACACAATGAAGAGGTCTTTGCTGCAAAAGATATCAAAGGATCCGCGCTGACAGCTGCGTATCTTCAGGAACGCGGCGTTGAACTGGGCTGTCTTTTTGATGAAGGCGGAAAGGTCGCTGGCGGCGCTGCGGTTTCGCTAGGGGAAAAGACGGCGACCGATATCGTGCTGTATGCAGATGGAACAGGCGGGCATGCAGCCCGCCCCGGAAAAGGGACGGTGCTGGGGCTTATCGGGAAAGCGATTGCGGCTGTGGAGGACAATCCCATGCCGTACCGTCTGCTTCCGCTGGTAAAAGCACAGTTACAGGCGAGCGCTGCCAGTTATGCGGGAGAGAAACAAAAGATATTCTCTGACCCTGAAGCATATTGGCCGCAGGTGTGCGCATCAGCAAAGGAAGACAGCCAGCTGGACGCGCTGCTGCACACGACCTTTGCGGTCACGATGGCGAAGGGCAGTGAGCGTTCCAATGTCGTCCCGTCCCATGCGGAGGCTGTAGTCAATGTCAGGCTGCTTCCCGGGGATACGACAGAGCAGGTTCTGCTTCATTTAAAGAAAATCCTTCCGGCTGGCGTGAATATCCGGTTCAGTCACAACACTCCGGTTTTTGCTCCGGTGACGCCTTTTGATACAGTGGAATTCCGGTTGCTAAAAACGGCAATTCATGAAGTTTACGGAACAGATACGCAGATTGTCCCGTCACTGTTGACAGGCGCTACCGATTCCCGCTATTATGGTGGTGTATGCAGTAATATCTTCCGATTTTCCGGTCGTTACCATACACCCGCATTTGGCGATATACATCGGGAAAATGAAAAAATCCCGGAAAATGTGCTGCCCGCCGGTGTAGCGTTTTTTAAGACGTTTTTAAAAAAATATCAGGACTGACTGAAGCGTTTATGAAAGGTGCCCCTCATTGCATCCGATGCAACGGGGGACTTTTTATTTTCCGGTGAACAAGAAAAACCGCTTCACCCTGTAGCGTGGGCGAAGCGGTTGATAAAGAAAGTGTATCCGGTAATTTTTATAGATACTGACAGTTGACAGCAGGAGCCTGGAGTTTTCCTGCGACGTATTGTCACTGTTAAACTGCGGCAAATCCCTTTTCCAAATCAGCAAGAATATCGTCAACGTGTTCTGTACCGATGGAAAGACGGATGGTGCTTTGATAAATCCCTTGATCAGACAGTTCTGCATCGGTCAGCTGCGAGTGCGTAGTGGTAGCAGGATGGATAACAAGGGATTTTACATCTGCGACATTTGCCAGCAGGGAGAAAATTTCCAGCGCGTCAATGAACGCGTGGGCTTCTTTCTGTCCGCCTTTAATATCGAAGGTAAAGATAGAAGCGCCGCCGTTAGGAAAGTATTTGTTATAAAGCGCATGCTGCGGATGGTCTGGTAAGGACGGATGGTTCACCTTCGATACTTTGGGATGGTGCGCAAGGTAGTCCACTACCTTCTTTGTATTTTCAGCGTGGCGTTCCAGCCTCAGAGACAGGGTTTCTACGCCCTGCAGGAGAAGGAATGCGTTGAACGGGCTGATGGCTGCGCCGGTATCGCGCAAAAGGATTGCGCGAATATAGGTGACGTATGCCGCCGGTCCCACTGCATCGGCAAAAGAGATTCCGTGATAGCTGGGATTGGGGTCGGCAATCGGGGCGAATTTGCCGCTGGCTTTCCAGTCAAATTTGCCAGAATCGACGATGATCCCGCCCAGAGTTGTGCCATGCCCGCCTAGAAATTTGGTGGCGGAGTGAACGACGATATCTGCTCCGTGTTCAATAGGACGGATCAAATACGGGGTACCGAAAGTGTTGTCAATTACCAGAGGAATTTTGTGCTGATGAGCGATTTCGGCAATTGCGTCAATGTCCGGAATATCACTGTTGGGATTGCCAAGCGTTTCGATAAAAATTGCTTTTGTATTTTCTTTTACTGCAGAAGCAACTTCCTCCAGATTATGGATGTCAGTGAAAGTAGTTTCGATCCCATATTGGGGAAGCGTGTGTGCCAGCAGGTTATAGCTGCCGCCATAAATTGTTTTCTGCGCAACGATATGATCGCCTTTTTGTGCCAGCGCCTGAATAGCGTAAGTTACGGCAGCTGCGCCGGAGGCCAGCGCTAAAGCAGCGACACCTCCTTCTAACGCTGCAACGCGTTTTTCCAGAACGTCCTGGGTGGAATTGGTCAGGCGCCCGTAAATATTGCCTGCGTCCCTCAGTCCGAACCGGTCTGCCGCATGGGCTGAATTATGGAATACATACGATGTGGTCTGGTAAATGGGGACGGCGCGGGAATCCGTAGTGGGATCTGCCTGTTCCTGTCCTACGTGAAGTTGCAGTGTTTCGAATTTGTAATTGCCCATGATAATACCTCGTCTTTCTTTATAAATTTTAAAAATTACAATACATGTTTTGATATGTATTGCATAAATGGCTATGAGAATGATTCAGGAGGTATGAGATAACGCTTTGGGTTTGACTTGTCCGGCGTCGGCTGCTCCGAAATCCTGACAGTGTAAAATTCCCTCTGGCGTTATTGCTTTTCCTCTGTAGCGCTTTTTGTCTTCACCGATGGGGCAGGCCGCAATACATCGCCCGCAGGGATAGTGAAACTCTTTTTTCAGATTCTGATGGCATAATGCGCATTTATGCTTGTCCATCTTTGCAACAATTTGTCCTTCAATCGGGGTAAATGCCTGCATGGGACAAACTCTGACACAAGCTTGACATCGTATGCAGAGTTCCGTTTTAACAAGTTTGTCTGGCGGAAGTTCGGCATCTGTGATCACAGAGACCCAGCGAATACGCGAACCGTATTTTTTTGTCAGCAGCGTGTGATTCATGCCGACTGTGCCAAGTCCGGCATAAAGCGCAGCCAACACATGGGAAAAGGCTGCTTCCGGTCTTTTTACGAGTGCGGAAATATCGCCGTAGCAATCTCTTGGGAAAAAATGAGCTCTGTATCCTTCTTCGTTCAGAAAAGAAGCGATACGGTAAGCAGTATGGTCAAGAAGCTGATTTGTCGTATTATAAAGTTCAGAGTATACAACCGACGGTGTAGTTTCAATCATGGAAGGGAAAAGCTGCATTCCCATAACTATTACATTGCGACTCCATGGCCAAATATTTTGAGGCCAAAAATCCGGAGTTTGGTGCGGGTCCTGTGCCCAACGTTCTACCGGGGCGACGCCCAGCATGTGTATACCAAGCGAAAAAGCTTTTCGCTTGATCCGCAGTTTTAATTTTGCGGCATCTGTTGTTACCATTTTTGTTTCCCCCATATTATCTTCCTGTATTTGGGACTGTGTATAAAGTATTAAGGCTATTTTGCTGAAAACACCGTTTATATACTGTTTTTTACAGTTTCTGTCATAGCTTGGATATTCATGATTGGAGTTGTTGTGGACAGTCCGCATGCGGGACTGATAATATTAATTTTATCCCGCAGCAGTTTTTCCGTTACTCTTTGTATTACTGACGGGGTCTGCAGTTGTAATGCGAATGTGCTCATATTTCCCATAACTGTTATCCCGTTGCAGGAGTTACGGATATCAGCGAGATTAACCATAGCATCGGTGCTTATTGCGTCGCCGCGTATTGTTCCCAGATATTTTTTGACTGACTCAAGGCGGCCGCATATATGGACGATGACAGGGGTGTTCATGGCATGGATGGCATCTGCCAGTTTGTTGATATAAGGAATGGCATAATTGTTGAACATAGCAGGGCCGAGAATTTCACCGGTCGCGGTCGGATCCGCGATAGTGATGACGGAAAAGCCGCTGTCAATCAGCACGCGGGCGTACTCAATCAAAAAGTCTGTCACGTAAGTCAACGCACGGTGGGCATTTTCTTTGTCTTTGCGCAATTCTTTCAGGAAGCGTAGCGGATCGACGACAGACGCTGCTGTTGAAATAGGACCGGTAAGACTCCCGATAACAGGGATATCCGGATTTTTTACTGAAATTTCATATCCGGCCTTTGCAATCGCTTCAATACGCCCTTTTTTAATAAGCGTTTTCGGATCTTCTTCAATTATGTCATGGGAAGCGGCGTAGCGTTCATTATTGATTTTCGGCTCGCATTCGCGGGTTCCAAAGTCGATGCTGCTTCCCAGAACTTCTGCTTCTACAGTCATACAATAAGGGATTCCGAAATTTTCAAATCCGGTACGTTGCTGGACGGTTGAGGACAGTTTTTCCATGGCAAGCGCGCTTTTGTGAACGTCTGGAAAAAAAAGCTGGGATTCATCCATCACATCGACAGTTGCGCTATTCATCATACCGCCGGGACAGATGACCGGAGGTCGGTCTACAGATTTTTTTTCAAGGACGCGGAAAAGCCGCTCTTTTGGAGAGATGTCATTCATAACAGTCTGGCCTCCATTCTGATTTTTTATGAGATTCGTATTATGATATTATATTATGCATCTTGCGCAGAAAGCCTGTGCTGGACGGTACTGTTACCGCTTACCAGTTCTTTGGCAATCCTCGCGGCTTCAGCGGCGTTGGATGCGTACGCATCAGCATTGATTTTATTGGCAAAAGCTTGGGAAATGGGGCCTCCGCCGATAATAACTCTGAATTTGTCATGCTTGTTTTCCTTGTCGAGAAGATCGACTACTTCTTTCATGGCAGGCATAGCGGTTGTCATTAATGTTGATAGTCCGATAATTTCCGCATGGTTTTCTTCTGCGGCTTTCAGGAATAATGACGGCTGTACATCGCGCCCCAGGTCGATTACATCAAAACCGGCGCTTTCAAGCATAATTTTAACAAGGTTTTTACCGATGTCGTGCGTGTCTCCTTCGACTACGCCAAGGACAATAGTATGTCTTGACTGGCTTTCTTCCCGTACAATATGAGGTTTCAGGATATCGATGCCCGCATACATAGCGTCGGAACACAACAAAAGTTCAGGAATAAAATATTCTTCTTCCTCGTAGAGATCTCCCACTTTATCCATACCGCGGGAAAGACCGTTTTCAATAGCGGTATATGCGTCATATTTTGAATCTACGACGGTTTGAGCCAATTCGGCGGCTTTGTCTTCATCCATTTCGACTACCGCTTCATAAAGACCCTGATGTAATTCCAGTTCAGTTGCCATAGCTAAATTTCCTCGCTGTTTTATTTAATTTATTTTTTAGAGAAGTCTGCAGCTTTCAGGCGCCGGGCGGTTTGGGATTTTCTGTCAGGACGAGACGGAAAACGCCGCCGTTGCAGACAGGGAAGAAAGAGCGTTGTACGCATCCATGCCCGATTAGTCGGATGCCGCGTTGCTGTATAACTTGGATAAGAGCCTCTCCATACGTGCAGGAAGGCGGAAAGGAGAGTTTTTCCGATATGCAAAATCCGGATTTTTCAAAACCTACAGAAGTTACATTGCACAGATGCACAACGATACGGTGTGTTGCCAGTTGTATTTTCCGTAATATTTCCCACGTAAGGCTGCCGCAGAGTTCATAATAGATTTTAGGAGATATTAGTCCGTAGGCTACAGTCGGATCGGCATAGGATATGATATCGACGCCATGTTTTTCTGCCTGTATTGCATATCGGACCAGCTCGTTGCCAATATGATGCACGATTTTGGATAACTTGTCTTTGTTTCGATAAAGGCCTTTATAAATTTGTTTTGATGAAATCAGCTGCCCCAGAATCGTATAAGGCCCTTCCATGTTCAAGATTATTTTTTCACCCTGTGCATGTAGCAGAGATGCTGAACATAGAACTTCCGACAGACGTCCCTGTGAAAAATCCAAAGTTGGTAATGAATTGATTTCTTCGACTTTTTCATATCGAAATTGTGTCGCAGCCGGAACGCCGTACAGCGAATTTAAGGATATCGAAGCGCCGAAGGCTTCTGCTTCGATTGTTACGCAAAACGGTAACTTAACCCATTTGTCATGGTTAAGCCGTTTGATTTCCAATGCTGCCTTTGTCATATCCTCCGTTTTGCTGAAAACATCTGGATAAGAAGCGCCGCAGCTACGACAGAGTTCTTCTGTAACTGGGCGCTCTGGTTCTCCCGGACAGTCGAATGTATATCCTTCAATGCTCATGACAGCTCCTTTTCTGAAACTTGTACAGCGTAATTCAGGAATCGTTATTCTTATGAAGATGGGGGAAGGCGTCTTTTGCGTGCGGGATTGCCAGCGCATCCATAAAACGTGATTGGAAATCGGGTTCTATGGCTGTTTCTACAAATTCAACCTTGCGGGCGATTTGCGCGGCTTCCTTTCGCTTATCCACATTCAGCAGTGCTATTCTGGCTCCGTCGCCTGCGGCGTTCCCGACAGCATATACATGCGTCAGGTCGCAGTCTGGGAACATTCCCAGTTCCATGGCGCTTTGTTTATTTATATAGCTGCCAAATGCACCTGCCAGAATGACTTCATCAACCTGCGTGATCCCATATTTTTCCATTAAATATTTTGCTCCCACATAAAGAGCTCCTTTTGCCAGCTGTACTGCACGGATATCGCTCTGCGAGATGGTGATATCCTTGTTGACGGAGGTTTCTTCAGCCCAGGCCAGTACGTATTCCATGCGGCCCCGCGTGTCTTTTCGGACTCGCGGGGTTGAAACATTCTTGTTGATGCGTCCGTTGCTGGAAATGATACCAGCAGTATACAGTGCTGCTACTGCGTCAATAATTCCGGATCCACAAATCCCCTGCGCGCCGGGCTTTTTATTTTCCGGATACCAGATGTTGTTTCCGATGACCTTGTAGCGCGGCTCTTTTGTTTCCGGGTTGATGGAAACCGCTTCAATAGATCCTGGCGCCGCGCGCATGCCAAAGGATATTTGCGCGCCTTCAAGCGCTGGGCCTGTGGCACAGGAGGTGGACAACAATCTGTTCTTGTTGCCAAGGTTAATTTCACCGTTGGTTCCTATATCAATAATCAATTTGATAGAGTCGCTGGCATAAGGTTCTTCTGCCAGCAGTACCGCAACATTATCCGCGCCGACAAACCCGGCTTCGATAGGCAGGGAATGGATATTACCTGATGGGTTGATATGGATACCGAGATCGCGGGCCTTGATGTCCAACGCATCGCTGGCTGTCGGGACAAATGGCGAACGACCGATATAACGCGTATCCAGTCCTAATGTGAAATGATGCATGGCAGTATTATAAACCAAAACCATTTCTTCAACGTCATCGACCGTCTTTCCGGCTCTGGCTGTCATTTCGGCAGCAAGTTTGTTGATTGCGTCCTGCATAACTTGTTGCAGGCGTCTGCGCCCGTCTTCTTCAGACATGGCATACGAAATACGGGCCAGCACATCTTCGCCATAGCTTATTTCAGGATTCATGCAGGATGACTTGCCGAGAAGCTCGCCGGTGTTTAAATCACAGAGAAAGGCCGCCAGGGTAGTTGTTCCAATATCAATGGCAATGCCGATGCTGTGGGGCGTATTCCAGCCTGCTGCAATCCGGATAATTTCACGGTTGTTCCATACGGTGACTGTAATTTTCCAGTTATCCTCGCGTATGATCCGGGGAATCTCACGCAGTACAAAATAATCGATGGCTATATCTTTCAAATGATATTGCTGCGCCAGAGTGTCCAGTATCCGACTGCGGTCATCCCGCGCATCCTGTAATGTTGCGGGAGGAAGCTGCAGCTGGTATTGTCTGACTGCGGGATTTAGAGAAAACGTTCTTTTTTTCCCGGCTTCTAAAATAATTTGTTTTGCACTGCGGCTTTCTTCCGGGATGGTTATTACCAGATCGCCTTTAAGCTGGGCAAGACATGCCAGTCTGTAGCCACGGGAAAGTTCTTTTTCGGAGAACAGCTTTTTTTCTGTTTCCGTCAGATCGGACGCATGTGCGAAACTGGAAAACACACCCAGTTTTTCGAAATGTCCTTCTTCTATAATAACGCGGCATTTGCCGCATACGCCTTTTCCGCCGCAGAGCGCTTCAATGCCGACGCCTAATTCTTGCGCGGCTGCCAGAAGCGTTGTTCCTTCTGCTATGGTACCACGCCTGCCGGATGGCTGAAAAACAATTTCATATGTGTCTGCCACTCTTTTGTCCCGTCCTTTTCATTTTATAAAGAGAAAGTCCCGGTCCGGTATTGCCGGGACTTTGGTGAATGAATAAAAACAATGGGTTCAGGTGATGGGCAGTCCCAAGTCTCGCAACTCTGCTTTAACTTTATTATAAATGGCCAGATATTCCGGTTTGGGCTGAATGGTTTTCAAATCATACGCGGTCCTGAAATCGCCGCCAATGGTATGCAGGGTACGATTATCAATCAGAGGCTGGTATTTAGGCAAAATTTTATTTACCAGCTCATTTGCCTGTACGCGTGTCAGGCGGGCTTTGCCAACCGCCTTACCGACTTCTGTGGCAAATCGCGCTCCAAGACCGCCTGCCTGGTCCAGTCCTGAACTTTGGTGACCTGTGCCGCCAGATACTAAAAAGCCTAATGTTGCACTGCCGATAGCGCCCGCTGCGGTTTCCCAGAAATATTCTTCACTGTTGATTCCCGCAGTCTGCTGCCAGGAAGCGCCTACGAGGGCAGGAAAGTGCGTATGTTTGCTGAAGGCGGCGCCGCCGTAGTTTGCGACATACAACGCATATTTGCTTGAGTTGCTGAAGTACAGCGCGTCTGTAGGCCATGTTCCCAGCAAAGTTGGTTCATACAGCATAACGTAGGCTAAAAGATCTGCAACGCCATTTACCGCTGCGGTGGCGGGTCCGCCTGCCGCGCCGCCGATGTATGCCTGGAGAATACCCCAGATATTTGCGCCGTATGAATGCCAGAAATAAGCCCGGCTCATCTGATCGTAATCCGTTTTAAGTTGTGGCATGATGTAGACATGCCGCACATCGCCTTTTTTGACTCCCCAGAGCGGATTTGCGGCAGCCATTTCTGCCTGCAGGTTTACCGGAGTAGAACCTCCGTCTGGCAGTCCCGGACGTCCGGATCGGCGTTTTAAATCGTTGATTACAGAAACATGCTGCTGTTCTGCCATCATTTCAAAGGGGGAACCGGGTTTGACGGGGATGCCGTTAATCTCTGTTTTGACGCCCTGAAAATGAATGTAGTCAATTAAAGGTTCCTGTAGGTACGAGAGCGCTATTTTGTCATACAGGTCATCGGAAATAGGGCCGAGGATACGTCCCATTGTACCAACTGGTGTCGGGCCGCTGTCATAATCTTCAAATCCGCGATGGGGTATCGTGATGGCATCCTGGCCTTCGCCGAGGGTCACTGTGTTTGGCAAATTATCCAATGCGGCTTCCAGTTCTTCTTCTGTAAAAAGGATGCGGCGTTCGGTAGAAACATTCAGTATACCTACATCCAGCAGTAGTTCCTTGCCTGCTTCCCAGATTGCATCCAGTTCGTCGTCGTCGGTTGGGACTACTTTGCCAGGAGCATATTCTATTCCATATTTTTTTGTCAGCTCTTTAAGCCGAGGCCAGTAAACTTTTGTGTCAAATTCTTTCTGAAATGTTATGGGCCCTGTTTCACCGCGACCCCAATATTCGATAAATTTTCCTTTTGTTCCGTGACTCATACTATTACCTCCGTTATATGTTACAGGGATTATCCTGTTATATTTCTTCTAAAAATCAAACTGTCATGCGACATGCAAGAGCTTTTTTGCCAGTTCAACAGCCGCTATCGCATCCTGTCCGTATCCGTCGGCTCTAATTTGTTCCGCCCAGTCCTGGGTGACGACGCCGCCTCCAACCAGCACGATATATTTGTCGCGGACCCCCTTTGCTTCCAGGAAATCAATTAAATCTTTTTGTACGGGCCGGGTGGTTGACATCAGTGCTGCAGCGGCTATGATTTTTGCGTCCAGCCGTTTGGCTTCTTCCAGAAAACGGGACGGGGCTACATCTACTCCAAGATCGTATACTTCAAATCCTGCGGTGGCCAGAAATGTTGCGACCATATCTTTTCCGACCTGGTGAATATCCCCCTGAACCGTTCCAATTACAATGGGAATCGCTTTTTTCCCCTCGGCATTCTTCTTCTTGATTTCCGGTTCGAGTACACTTAACGCATTTTTGAATGCGTCAGACGCCAGCATGATTTCAGGAAGAAATACTTCCATTTTTTCAAATGCGATACCCAATTCGTTTAACGCTTCTGCCAGTGCGCCGACAGCGGCTACAGGGTCGATTCCCGCCTCAATGGATTCTTCTGCCGCCTCTAATGCGGCATCTTCATCAAAATCTAAAATTGACTGTTTTAATTTTGCTAAAATTGTATCTGCCATTCTTCATCCTTCTTTCTTTTTCTCATGTATAAATACCTGAAGTTACATTTTTTCTTTATAATGATGCGACTGCTTCCGTCATGGCAATCAGGTTTTCCAAGGGGGTTTCAGGGGCGACCGCGCAATCTGGTGAAATTGCGTCGGCGCCGTCTTCAACTGATTTTCGGACTGCTTTTATCACATCATCTTTATTGCCTTCGAGCAAAACCCGGATTGGATGGACTGACCCAAAAACAGGGACGCTGATGCCTGCATCGAAGAACTGTTTTTTCACTTTGGCGATATCAACTGCAGATTCTACGCTGATGGCGCTGACGCCGGTTGCGGCAATATCATTCATTACCATATCAAGCTTTCCGCAGATATGGATTATCACAGGTATCCTGCCGCCGATATGGTCGACCAGCTGTTTTTCATAAGGAAAGGCTAATGTTCGATATGTTTTTGGACTTATCATATCCAGTGATGCCATCATATCTTCTATTACAATTACGTCTGCACCAGCATTAATGACTGCATCTGCATAGGCCTCTGCTGTTTTTTCGGCTGCCGAAAAAAAGGGCAGTAGCTTTTCTGGCTTGCGGAGACTGGCTTTTAAGAGTGTTGCAATGCCTATGATATTTGCTGCTACGCTGAATGGGCCTACAATGCTTCCCATAACAGCGACATCTTCTCCGACAGCCTTCCTACATCGGGTTATCGCCTCGAGTATCGCAGGGATACGGCCTCTGTCTGTAAAACCGGCAGGGATGATCGGTTTGTCATCAAGCGTAAATGCAGGGGTTTCAATGCTTGGAATATGCGTTTTCCCGCCGTTTTTAATCGTTGAACCGAAAATTTCTGCTTCTACCGTTTGACAGAAAGGTACCCGTACTGCGTCCAGGTGGAGTACAGAAGCGCCGCCTAACGCGAGTTCTGCCATTGCTTTTCCATCGTAATGCGCTTCAGGCCAAAATGCTCCGGTTTTTTCCATTAAACCATAGGTTGCATATTGGCAGACGCTTAACACAGGCTTCCGATCGGGAACACCTCCGGTAAGAACTGTTAAAACACGCTCTTTTGCTGTCATTGCCATAACTGTCATTCCTGCCTTATCTTAAAATTCAAACAAAAAAGCTTCCAATCCTGATACAGGACGGAAGCTCCGTGATTACCACCTGATTTTATTTATACGTCGCCATATAAACCTCTGCGGGTACTGACATACCCCGTACACGATAACGGTTGTCAACCGGGAAACCTACTGTTAATTCAGCTTCGCACGCTCCTGAAGGCACTTCGGGTTTTTTATCCGTATCCGCTTACACTGTCCGGATTCGCTGTTACGTATTTAAAAATCTTACTCTTTTCGATCATCGCGTTGAATTTTAAATTCTTAAGATGTATTATACACAGTATTCATAGTTTGTCAATAGGTTTTGTATGAATTATAAAAATATTTGGAATTCAAATAGTCTCAGCGAGGGAAGGCTGTATTTTAGGAAACATCCGTATGCAGTGTGATACTTGAAAGGATCGTTGCATAAAGTGTTTGCGCGCCTTTTATCACTGTGCAATTGCAGTGATCCAACTCTTTTCGAAAAAGAAAAGGATGCAGCGGATGGTTCGGCATGAGTCCAAACTGCTTCTTGACAATTTATGCCGGAGAGAGTAATATATTTTTTAATAAAATCATATTATTCAGATATGAATTTAATAAATTGAGGAAAAATAATGGATATAGCAAACATTGTGGCGTTGGCAAAAGAGAATTTTTTCTGGCTGCACCGGCATCCGGAATTGTCTGGCGAGGAGTTTCAGACTACGGAACGGATGAAACAGATTCTTGCGGAACATGGAATTGATATATATCCGCTGCCGTTGGCAACGGGTCTTGTGGCGCATATTGGATCAGGAACGCCGGTTGTTGCTTTCCGCTGTGATATCGACGCATTGCCGCTGCAGGAAGAAAGCGGGCTGCCGTATGCTTCGGAATATTCCGGGAAGATGCATGCCTGCGGACATGATTTTCATACGGCAACCCTGTTAGGAATTGCGCTGGCACTAAAGCATATGAACCATTCAAAAGGTACTGTTAAACTGATTTTCCAGCCGGCCGAGGAAACAACCTCCGGTGCGCGGAAAATCCTGGAAACCGGTATCCTTGGCGATGCGGATGTAATTTTTGGGCTTCACTGCTGTGCCGCATACCCCCGGGGAACAGTCATTTCACGGGAAGGCTTCATGAATGGGGCGGTGGATGAGTTCCGCATAGATTTTCAGGGTACGGGAGCGCATGCGTGCCGTCCTTATCAGGCGGCCGATCCGAGTATGATGATTGGTAATTTTATACTGGCAGCGCAGTCAATTGTCAGCCGGAATATAAATCCGTTCCATCCGCTGGTAGTGGGAATCACGCATATTGAAGCGGGTTCGGCCAGAAATATCATACCTGGATCTGGTTTTGTGGAAGGCACGATCCGTTCCCTGTATCCCGAGGATCGATGTTTGGCAAAAAGTCGCCTGCTCAGTTTGGCAAAAGGAGTGGCGGAAAACTTTGGCGGGCACGCTAAAGTCCATATTACAGAAGGCCCGCCGGCAACCAATAATGACAGGAAATGGGTGGAAGTTGTGCAAAGGGTTGCCGGAAGACAGTCCCTTCCTTTTGTAACAGCGCCGGATTCTCTTTCCGGGGAGGATTTCGCCTTTTATCAAAAGCGGATACCGGGAACATTTGTTCAGATCGGGACGGGCGTGGGGCCGATGATGCATAATCCGGCCTTCCGGATTGATCCGGAGACCTTGCAGGAATCCATAGCGTTTGGTACAGATCTTATCTTGGAAGCAATATCAACCCTGAATGAAAATAGGGATTAAAATGAAAAAAGTCAGGAATGGAGGATTTTTAATGAAAAGTAAAAAAAATTTGTTATGCGTGCTGTTAAGTCTGGCGTTGCTGACGGCCGGCTGCGGAGGCGGGGAGAAAAAACAGGAGGCAAAGCCTGCGCCAAACGCTGAACCGGTAAACGTGCTTAAGGTCGGCATGGACGCAGCGTATCCGCCTTTTGGGTCGCAGGATATTAAGACGAAAGAATATGTTGGGTTTGATGTGGATATCATTAAGGCGATCGGCGCGGAGGAAGGATTTAAGGCTGAAATTCAGAATCTTCCTTTTGACGGCTTGATTCCGGCGCTGAAAACAGGGAATATTGACGTAGCCATCAATGACATTACGATCAATGAAGAGCGGGCGCAGAGCGTTGATTTTTCCAAACGGTATTACATCGCGGGTCTGGGCGTAGTGGTAAAAAAGGATAACAATACAATTAAGACCGTAAAGGATCTGGAAGGAAAGCGTCTGGGAGTATCCATCGGCTCAACCGGGGAAGAGGCTGCCCGTAAGATTCCTAATGCGCAGGTCAAAGTGTTTAATCAGCTGAACGAAGCGTTCTTGGAAGCGAAAAATAACGGCGTGGACGCGGTAATCAATGATATTCCTACAAACGAATATTATGCGAATACTACCGGAAGGGAAGATGTCAAAACTGTCGAGCTGGCGCTGACTCAGGAAGATTTGGGCATCGCTGTCAAAAAGGGAAATAAGAAACTCTTAACAAAGATTGACAGTGGTCTGGCAAAGATAAAAAAGAACGGCGAGTTTACAAAAATTTATAAAAAATGGTTTGGCAAGGAACCGCCGAAGATTTTGCTGGATGAATAAAACTGTACAACTTATCCCGGTAAAATAATTTAAGAGACAAAAGAAACAGGTGGCTTATGAACGCGATTGAACAGATTTTACAGGAATATCCGCTGCTCGTGCTGGACGGAGCTTTTGGCACGGAGGTAGCCCGACGGGGCTTTGATACGTCTGGAAACCTTTGGGCCGCCAAAGCCTTATTTGAACGTCCGGATTTGGTGAAAGCGGTGCATCGGGATTATTTTGAGGCAGGCGCCGATATTGCTACTAGTGCCAGTTATCAGGCTACGGTAGAAGGGTTTGAAAGCAAAGGCTTCACGCATGCCCAGGCAGCGGAACTGATCCGGCAGTCTGTGCGGCTTGTTCAGGAGGCAAAGTTTGAATTCTGGCATGCACGGAACAGAAATACGACAGGCGCTGCGGGACACGGTTTAAGGCCCTATCCGCTGGCAGCAGCTTCTGTAGGTCCTTACGGGGCGTATCTGGCTGATGGTTCAGAATATACCGGAGTCTATGCGGCAGGGCGGAATGAACTCGCTGATTTTCATGCGGAGAGGCTGTCTCTGTTGCTGGAGGAGAAGCCCGATATTTTGGCCTGCGAAACACTGCCGCTGCTGCTGGAGGCGGAGGCAATTTTACAAGAAATAAAAAAATATCCGGACGCCTTGCTATGGATATCTTTTTCCTGTAAAGATGGAAAACATACCTGTGGGGGTGATCTGCTGACTGACTGCGCCCGGTTCTTGGATAAAGAACCCCGGGTTGCGGCGGTCGGCGTTAACTGTACGGATCCGGACTATGTTTCGGAATTGATTGGCGAAATTAAGAAAGGAACTAATAAACCGGTTATTGTCTATCCGAATAGAGGTGAAACATACGATGCAGAGGAAAAAAGCTGGAAAGGCGCGCCGCATCCGTATCATGTGTATGTAAAAAGCTGGTTTGAGAGCGGCGCCCGGATTATAGGCGGGTGCTGCCGGACAACACCGGAAGACATTTGCGGCATTGCGGAATTACGGGCCGCGCTGTTAAGGCAGTGAACGAATTATGATTCTAAGGCTTGCCGATAAACAATAGAGTCTGTTTTACAAAAGGCTTTATGCGGCGGAATGTATGGAATATTGTAAGGAGGATGAATACTATGAAATTTGCAAAAATGGCGATATCTGCTTTGTTAAGCGTTGCGTTGCTGGCAACCCTGGGCTGCGGCAGCGAAGAAAAGAAACCGGCGGCCAGTGCCCCGGTACAGAAACAGGAGTTAAAATACCGGGTAATGCCGACTGCCACTTCCGATTTGTTTGAAGCGGGAGTGAAGCCGCTGCTGGAAAAGAAAGGCTATAAACTGACACCGGTAAAAATCAAGGATTCGATCCAGCGGGAAATTGCTCTTGACGAAGGAAATATTGATTTCCATGTAGACGCCCATGACGCCTGGATCAAAGCGGTGAATAAAAGCAAAGGAACGCATTTGCTGGCCGTATTGCCGCTGCCGACGGTTCCTACCGGAATTTATGCCGGACAAAAGACTGATCTGAAACAGGTAGCGGATGGCGATATCATTGCGATCCCCAATGACGCATCCAATCTGGCCCGTTCCTATCAGCTGCTGGAACGCCTTGGCTGGATTAAATTAGATGAGAAAAAAGACAAAGACCATGTAACCGGAAAGGACATTGTGTCCAATCCTAAAAATCTGAAATTCCAGGAGATGAAGGGCCCCTCTATCAATGCGATCAAATCTGATGTAGCCTTCATCATTCTGCGTGGCTCGGATGCTTATAATGCTAAAGTAGACTTCAATACGGTGCTTTTTGCAGAGAGCTCCGACAGTATGAAAGACTCAATGCGCATTGCTCTTTGCGTTGCCGAGAAAAATAAGGAGGCTTCCTGGGTAAAGGATATTATTGCCGCCTATAAATCGCCGGAATTTAAAGAATTTACCAAAAAGAACGGGAGCTTTTGGATCCTGCCGGATTATATGAAATAAAAATATTAAGAGAAAGAAGTGAGGCACATGGCAATTAATCTGTCGGGTTCGTGGGTGGCCATGCCCATTCCGTTTGATAAAAAAGGCAATATTGACTTTGACGGTTTTAAAATACTGGTTGACCGTCAGATCAAATATGGTACCAGCCAGCTGTTTGTGCTGGGTTCTGCCGCGGAGGTCAGTCTGCTGACCACAGATGAAAAAAAGGAAATCGTGAGGCAGACCATCAGTATTGTCGATCATCGAATCCCGGTGTTTTTCAGCGCAGCTTCCAATACGACTGACGGCGAAATCGAAATGGCAAAATTTGCGGAGGCACAGGGCGCTGACGGTGTGATTTTTACGATTCCTCCGTATGTGCTCATTCCCCAGGAGGATGCGTTCCGGCATCTGGACACAGTAATGGGGGCGACGTCTCTGCCCTGCGGGATTTATAACAATCCTGCCCGGCTGGGTGTACAGGTTGAACCGGAAACAATCAAACGCCTGTCAGACCGTCATACAAACTTTGTTGTCGATAAGGAAGCTACAGGAAGCGTGTACCAGCTGGTACAGGTGCAGCGCCTGACCCGGGGCAAGGTTAAAATAATGTGCTGCGATTCCCCCTGGTATGCCATTGCGCTGCCGACACTTGCAGTAGGCGGAACCGGGTTTGCCAATATCGGC
>JAFTZZ010000028.1 GCA_017460905.1 Acidaminococcaceae bacterium
ACTCGCACGGGCTGGGTATTTTGACATACTCAGTAAGTACGAGTCTATGCGCTTATAAGATTGAACCGCCGTATACCGAACGGTACGTACGGTGGTGTGAGAGGTCGGCTACTCAGCTAATGGGTAGCCTCCTACTCGATTGGGGTAGCCCATTTATTTAGAATCTTAATAACTGTTCAATCGGCGTTAGGTATTTATTGTTTATATTGATAAATAGTGGTAAAATTATTTATACACTCAAAATATTTTTAGTTCGGAATAGAAAGGGGAATTAGCAGGATGACGTTCAGTAAATATATTGATGCCGATATTTTGCATAAATTTGAATATCGGGACTATGGACATGCGCTTGAAATCCTGCATGAAAGTTTTTCTGAGGAATGGAATGAAATACAAGAGTGCCTACGAAAATTAAAACTGACTGTTCAAGATATAAGTAGGGCTGGAGGAAATGAAAGTCCTATCCCAAAGAAATTTGATGATGTTCTCTATCCTTATGGATGGCGTGAAATACGAATATCAGGGGATTTGATTGTAAAGAAGTATCCAAGGCAAATCGCCCAGCGCCGAGGTCGTTTTGCAGATAAACCATTTGAAACAGCGTTGATAAAGGGGTATATCGACGGTCACAACATTGACTTTCTCAAAAACAGGGTTGCATTCGATCTTGAATGGAATAGCAAAGACCAGACATTTGATCGTGATTTACTGGCGATGCGTACGTATTTTGATTGCGGACTAATAGATTGCGGGGTTATAGTGACTCGTGCGGAAGAGTTAAATGACATTTTTAAAGAAATAGGCATTATGGCTAAGTATGGTGCTTCCACAACATGGATGGGAAAACTCACATACAGACTGGATAGCAGACGGAATGGCGGGTGTCCTATTCTTGCAATCGGAATAAAAAAGGAGTGTGTAGAAGGATATGAGCGACTTGCAGCACACAATTAATGACTTTCAGAATTTCACCAAGGGTAAGAAATATAATACGATATATGCTGATCCGCCGTGGCAATTTCAAAATAGAACAGGGAAAGTAGCACCTGAGCATAAACGGCTTAGTCGATATGAGACAATGACTCTTGATGAAATCAAAGCTTTACCAGTTTCTGAAATAGCAGATGATAAAGCACATTTGTATCTTTGGATCCCGAATGCGATGCTTCCAGATGGACTTGCGGTCATGGATGCTTGGGGATTTGAATATAAAGGAAATATTGTTTGGGAAAAGGTGCGAAAAGACGGCATGCCTGATGGTCGTGGTGTTGGTTTCTACTTTAGAAATGTAACAGAACTTTTGCTTTTTGGTATCAAGAAAAAGAGTGCGCCTAATCGCACACTTGCGCCTGCAAGATCACAGGTAAACTTGATTCGTACGCAGAAACGTGAACACAGCCGGAAACCCGATGAAATTATTCCTATTATTGAAACTTGTTCTCTCCCCAATCGTATAGAATTATTCGCTCGTGGTGACCGTGAAGGCTGGGATATGTGGGGAGATCAGGCAACGGCTGAATATGAACCGACGTGGAGTACATACAAGAATCACACAGTAGCAGAATAAAGCAGCCTGCACCAGAAAGATTGTTTTAATTTCTAAAAATTGATCTGTTTAGTCTGTCAGCTTTTAGAACAGAAAGGTCTATCGTGACAGGAATTGAGAGTTTATCAAAAATTAAAGATAGTGAATACATCGATAACATTAAAGAAATGACGCAGTGCTTTGTGTCGCAGATCAAGCCCTTAAAGGTCATTTTATTTGGCTCTTTTGCTAATGGTACTTATACTGATGAAAGTGATTATGATTTTTATATTGTTATCCCCGATGGTAGTAGCGTAAGTGATGCTACAGATGAAGCGTACAATTCTGTATTGTATATAAAAAAGCGTTCTGTCGATATTGTTGTCGGTACAAATTCGAGGTTCGAAATGAGGGGAAAGTCAAAACATTCCTTGATGGTAGAAGGTGAAGTTCAAAGAAACGGAATCTTACTTTATGATCGGATGGATTGTATCGATTCGCAAAGAGGTGTTAGAGCGTGAGTGGAGAGACTAAAAAAATTGTTGCCCTGAGAAAAGGTTTTGCTCCTGTGGTTATGAGAAAAAAATTTGATTATACAAAATGGAGAAGGCATTATTTTGATAATATGAGCGCAGATGAGTTTAATGATGCGGCAGCAGCGTATGATAAAGCACATCCGTTCAAACCACAAAAAGAGCAGATTCCGATTTGATTTTCCATAAAATGTAAAACTGCACTAAATCCGTAAGGGTTCGGCGCAGTTCTTTTTTTCTCTTACTGAGATGTTTTACAAACCAAATCAAAATTGGTAATTTTTTTTTAGAAGGCAACTTGCATTTTGGCATCCTATTCTGATTATATAAGCAGGGGACAATTTTTTTAAGACACGGTTTCGCTTTTTGGACCTCGCGGGATTATAAAAGTAAAAGCAAAATTTATGAATGATTTCTTAAAATTCGTCTTCCGTTTTTTGCTGCGCAAACGATTATATAAGTGAAAGGAAAAATATTTTATAAAATTTTCGGAAAGCAGGTTGCATTTTGACGACCTATGCTGTTTATATAAGTAGAAGCGTAATTACTTTTATAATTTTTATAAAATCTTGCTTGCATTTCATGGGATATTGGAAACTGTATAAGTAGGGAGCCAATGCACCAACGAATGATTTTTAAAAGTGGGTTTAAGTTTCCGTACCCATCGGAATTATAAAAGTGAGAAATAAAATTTCGTTGAAGCCATGGAACTGCACGGGAAAGAAAAAACGCGTTGGGGACAGGGATATGTCTACAGCGGCTTGCGGTTGCGAAGCGAATGCGCAATGTCCTGACTGCCAGGTGAACTTTTTCAGTATAAATTCACCTGAAAACGGCAAAAATACACTGCTCCCCGAAAAAATTCACTTCACGCAAAGCCAGTAAGCAAGCGATGTTTTATCGCTTCAGGTGAACACAGGTGAACTTTTTTCCTTAAGTCTTTATATAGCAGTTTTTATAGAATAACTTTAAAGAAAAAAATTCACTTACGTTCACTTAAAGCAATCAAAAGCAAGAGCACAAGCGGGATTTCGGCAGGTGAACTTTTTGTTAGCACAGGTGAATTCCGGTGAATTTATTACGGTTCCGGTGTGTTTTTTACGCTAAAGAAAAACTGATGAAGCACAGGTCGCACTTTCTTTTTTCTTTATGACAGCGTAATTCGGCTGCAATCGTGGTATAATAACACTGTAAGCTGCTGATTCATATTGCAGGTTTTGCTGCGATATGTGAGGAAAAGTTTATTTCGGTTAACGTTTTGGCAGTTGAGTGAAGTAGGCGTTGCAGCTTGTTGCTTAAGTGATTAATGATTGGTTACATGAGGAGAAAATCATGCGTACCGGAAGAATCGTAAAAACACTGGCATTGGCGGCCGCTTTTTTTGCGGCGGGTTCACTTTATTTACCGGGCGTGTCCTCAGCAGAGGACGTGTGGTGCTGTTCCCATGACGGACGTTCGTTTTATTTGGATTCGGAAAGCATAAATGCTGCCAATCTTCCCAAAGGGATGGATTACCGGGTATCGGTAAAAGCAGTTCTTGACAGCAACGGTTCCTTGGAGAAAACCATCATTTACGGCTTCGAGTCGCAAAACGATCGTCTCGAGGGCAATTATTATGACAAATCTGCTGGATATTGGCAATGGGTGAATTACGCAAGCGAAAAACCGGTAATAAAAGCTGTCTGGGAGACCATGAAGCCATATATGAGGCAAAAGCATATCGGCTACAGTGACACCTGGAAGTGGGATTGACGGAATTAATAATCAGGACGTAGAAAAAAGTGCATATTTTTGCGCTTAGTGATATAATATAATTACTTGAAAGGAGTGATTCACTATGAAACATGTATTCAAAAAATCAATGGTACTTGCAGGAATTTTAGCGTGCCTGTTTGCTTCTTCCGCTTTTGCGGCCCAGACCACAACAACTCCGGAACAGGACAAGGCTACACAGGCAGCTGCATTACAGGAGAATAAGGAGTATGATGCAGCTCACGGCTATACGAATGAGGCCCCTGCCGCAAAAGAGGCTGAAGTTAAAAAAGCGCCGGCTGCTGAAGGATGGGAAGAAGCAGTAGAAAAAGATAAACAGACTCAGGAAGAAGCGTTGAAAGCCAATCGCGAGTATGACGCATCCCATGGGTACGAAAACAAATAATCAGTTAAATGGTTAGACGGTATTTTGGCGGTCTTCTGCAATAGCGGAAGGCCGCTTTTGCTGTTTTGGATGAATGTATCGGGAAAATTTAGTTTGTGAATAGACATAAACGGGGCAGATAAGGTAAAATGAACAATAAATTATTTTGACAGGATGGCATTTGTTATGATCAAAATTTTGTTTATCTGCCATGGGAATATCTGCCGTTCCCCCATGGCAGAATTTGTCATGAAAGATCTGGTGCGCAAGGCCGGACTGGAACAGCAGTTCATCATTGATTCCAAAGCGGCGCACCGCGACGAGCTGGGGCACGATACCCATTTTGGCACAAAAGCGAAGCTGCGGCAGATGGGAATTCCGTTTACAAAGCGTAGGGCAACGCTGCTCGGCCCGGCGGATTATGCTGCCTATGATTTCCTGATTGGCATGGATACGGCGAATATTTATGATATGCTGCAGATTTTTGGCGGCGACCCGGACGAAAAGGTGTATATGCTGCTGGATTTCGCAGGGCAGAACGGGGAGGTAGCCGACCCCTGGTATACAGGAAATTTTGATGAAACCTATGAAGATGTTTCGAAAGGCTGTAAAGGTCTGCTGCAGTTTTTGGAAAAGAAGAGACTTCTGCATACTTGAAATTGACTAATAGCCGGCTGAGTTGTATAATTTAATAGTTAAACATTAATAATATAGTTATAAAACCCGGGAGGTTATATATATGATTGAAGAAAAATATGCTCCCCATGCCATTGAGAAGAAGTGGCAGAAGTACTGGGCAGAAAACAATACCTTTAAACGCGAGATGGATACGGATAAACCGAAATCCTATGTGCTGGAAATGTTCCCGTATCCCTCCGGCAATCTGCATATGGGTCACGTGCGCAATTATTCCATCGGCGACGTAGTGGCCCGCTTCCGCACCATGCGGGGCTTTAATGTGCTGCATCCCATGGGGTTCGATTCCTTCGGCATGCCGGCGGAAAACGCGGCCATTGAACACGGCATCCCGCCGAAAAAATGGACGCTGGAAAATATCGAAAACATGACCCGCCAGCTGAAGCAGCTGGGCCTTTCCTATGACTGGGACAGGGAAGCGATTACCTGTAAGCCTGATTATTACAAATGGACCGAATGGTTCTTTGAACTGTTCTATAAGCGCGGTCTGGCGGTGAAGAAGAATTCTTCCGTAAACTGGTGCGACCATTGCAATACCGTTCTGGCCAACGAGCAGGTGGAAGACGGAAAATGCTGGCGCTGCAAGCATGAAGTGCATAAAAAGCAGCTGAGCCAGTGGTTCTTTAAGATTACGGATTACGCGGATGAACTGCTGCAGGATCTGGAGAAGATTCCCGGCTGGCCGGAACGCGTCAAGATCATGCAGGAAAACTGGATCGGCCGCAGCGAAGGCCTGGAGTTCAGCTTCGATGTGCCTGCATTAAATGAAAAGCTGCCGGTTTATACCACCCGTCCGGACACGATCCAGGGCGTTACCTTTGTAGTGGTTCCGCCGGAGCATCCCATTGTGGAAAAAATGCTGCAGGGCAATCCCCGGGAAGCAGAACTGCGTGAATTCTGCGATAAAGTGCGCAACACCAGCGATATCGAGCGTACCTCCAGCACCAGCGAAAAGCTGGGTATGTATACCGGCTTTGACTGTGTGCACCCGCTGATGGGGCATAAGGTGCAGATCTGGATCACCAACTACGTGCTGTTTGATTACGGTACCGGCGCGGTTATGGGTGTGCCGACCCACGATGCCCGTGACTGGCAGTTTGCTACCAAGTATAATATTCCCAAGATTCTGGTTATCCAGCCGAAAGACCGCGAGCTGAAGCTGGAAGATATGACCGATGCCTATGAAGAAGACGGTATCATGGTCAACAGTGGTAAGTTTGACGGCATGACCAATACGGAAGCCATGGCGGCGGTCAGCGATGAGATCGAGCGTATCGGCGCAGGCAAACGCCGTGTCAATTACCGTCTCCGGGACTGGCTGATTTCCCGCCAGCGCTACTGGGGCGCGCCGATCCCCATTATCTACTGCCCCAACTGCGGCGAAGTGCTGGTGCCGGAAGAAGAGCTTCCCGTACTGTTGCCGGAAGATGTGAAATTTGACGCGGGCGCCAAATCCCCGCTGGCTACCAGCGAAAGCTTCCTGCACTGCAAGTGCCCGAAGTGCGGTGCTGACGCAACCCGCGAAACGGATACCATGGACACCTTCCTGTGTTCTTCCTGGTATTACCTGCGGTATACCGATCCGAAGAACGACAAGGCGCCCTTCGCCAAAGAAGTAAATGGTTACTGGGGCCCGGTGGACCAGTACATCGGCGGCATTGAGCATGCGATCCTGCATCTGCTGTATTCCCGTTTCTTCCTGAAGGTGCTGCGCGATGCGGGCATGGTGGATTATGACGAACCCTTTACCAACCTGCTGACCCAGGGCATGGTAATCAAAGACGGCGCCAAGATGAGCAAGTCTCTTGGTAACGTAGTTTCCCCGGAAGAAATTCTGGAAAAATACGGCGCGGATACGGCCCGTCTGTTCATCCTCTTTGCGGCTCCGCCGGAACGCGAGCTGGAATGGAGCGATCAGGGTGTGGAAGGCAGCTTCCGCTTCCTGAACCGCGTATGGCGTATTGTCAGCCACTATAAAGAGATAGCAGGACAAAAGGTGACCGCTTACGATGTTGCGAAGCTGGACGAAGCAGACAAGGAACTGCGCCGCGCGCTGAATGCTTCCATCAAAAAAGTGACGGAAGATGTGGATCAGCGTTTCAACTTCAACACCGCCATCAGTTCCCTGATGGAACTGGTCAATGCCATGTACGCCTATAAGGATGCCAAGAAGGAATACAACGCGGGTCTGCTGTACGAAACCGTAAAAGACCTGTTGCTGCTGCTGGCTCCCTTTGTACCGCACATTACGGAAGAATTGTGGCATGGCGTGATTGATGAAAATTCCAGCGTGCACGACCAGAGCTGGCCGGTCTATGACGAAGCCGCGCTGAAGGTTGACAATGTGGAAATCGTACTGCAGATCAACGGCAAGGTGCGCGGGCGTCTGGTGGTTCCGGCAGAAGCCTCCAAAGAGGAACTGGAAAAGGTTGCCCTGGCGGATGAACGGATCAAATCCCTCATCGGCGACGGAACTGTGCGCAAAGTGATTGCCGTTCCGGGCAGACTGGTAAATATTGTAGTGAAGTAATCATTATTTCAAAAATAAATAAAAGCAGGCCTGTGAGCGTATTGCAGGCCTGCACACTTTTGTTTTTTGCCGATCTCACTGACAGGAAAAATTGGTTCCGTTATGTGAGTGGGATGGGCAAAGGAAAAGAGGCTTGGCGTGAAAAGAATTTGCATTATTAAAATTCAGAAGGCGAATGAAATTTTTGAAACCGGCTTTGCAGTTGGTTTTGAAAGTTTTATTCGTCTTTTTGTTTTGGAAAATTCCAACTATCTTACGAAAGGTCGAATTAAAATGGAAAAACAAACGATTCAAAAACTGGGACTACTTTGTGCCAGTGTGGCGTTGTGCAGCGCGGTCTCCCTGTGGAACGGCAATGATGAAGCAGACCGGTTGGTACTGAAGGCTGTGGAACAGCCGGCTGCGGCTGAGGTACGGCAGCCGGTTCAGGTGACGGTGTGTGTCAGCGGTGCGGTAGTGAACCCGGGTGTGTATCAGGTGGAAAAAGGCAGCCGGGCGCAGCAGGTCATTGAACTGGCGGGCGGCGTGACAGAAGAAGCGGATATGGACAGGGTGAACCTGGCGCAGCTGTGCAGGGACGGAGGGCATATCAAAGTGTCGAGGCTGTCGCAGGCGCGTTTGAAGAAACGGATGCCGGGAGCGAAAAATGAGGAAAAAAGAGAAACAGATGCGCAGAAAAATACTGACGTAAACAGGCAACGCGATTTGGAAACAATCACTGTCCATCTTAATTCAGCAACGGAAACAGAACTGGAGCAGCTGCCGGGGGTGGGAAAAGCAACGGCACGGCAGATTGTCATGTTCCGCAGTAAAAGCAGCTTTCAAAAACTCGAAGACATCATGCAGGTACCCGGGATCGGACCGGCCAAATTTGAAAAGATGAGGCCCTATTTAGTGTTGTAGCTGACCAATCGAATGGG
>JAFTZZ010000029.1 GCA_017460905.1 Acidaminococcaceae bacterium
AGCACTCCTCGCACTGACATCCGGCTTCCTTCAGATTCCGCCTCACGACGGACACCCTTGCCTTCGGCTATGTGCTTGGCACGACTAACCTGCACTTAGGACTTTCACCTTTAAGACTGCGCCCATGCCGGGCGCACAACACATAAGCACTGTATCAGGCTGTAATTATTTAACAGTCTGATACAGTGCTTTTTATCTTTACTGTCTAGTTCCGAATATTTAGTATATTAGTATATCAGTTAATCGGCGTTTCCCTTTCTTTCACCCTCTATACGTCTCCGATATTCTTTTCTGAACCCTTCCGAAAACAACCCGATTATTGCTACCAGTAAAACCAGTCCCCACAGCATGGCGCCTGCCTGGTTCCATTCATAATGATTCATGGCCAGGAACAGGGTCGTCCCGATGCCGCCCGCGCCAACCAGTCCCAGTACCGCCGTTTCCCGCAGGTTTATGTCCAGGCGATACAGAATTGCCGATACATAATGGGGTAAAATCTGCGGCACAATGCCCCAGCGCACCGCAGGCAGAACGGTAACACCTGACGCACGCAGCGCCTGATAAGGATGCAGGTCGATGGCGTCTATGGCAATCAGAAAACGTTTTGCCAGAAAACCTACGCTGCATAACGCCAGAGTCAACACACCGGCAAAGGGTCCCGGCCCGGTCACGCGGATCCACAATAAACCGAAGACCAGTACAGGCACAGCGCGAAAGACCAAAAGAAGCATACGCATAAAGAACGCTGTTTTACCGAAAAAGCGGAAGCAGGCAAAAACGGAAAAAAATAAAGCGAATAATGTACCGCCAACAGTACCCAGAAAAGCAATACAAAGTGTTTCCAAAAGCAGTGCCGGAACATCATCGCCCTGCAAAGAAAACAGAATTGTAATATCCGGAGATACAACCCCCTTAATAATTGATGTAAAAGCGGCCAGATTCATTTCCCCGGATAACGGATTCCATATGAAAAGAAGTAATAAGGCCGGAAAAAACAGCAAAAAGAACGGCAGAAAGGTTATTTTTCCGCCTCTGTTTTCATATAGGATTTTTTTCCGCAAGTATTCGCTCATAAATTCACAAGCAGATACAACGATATACAATGCGCAAAGAATGGCACCGACTTTAGAATATTCCCGCCAGGCCAGCTTTTCATTCAGCAGCAGGCCAATGCCCCCGGCTCCCACAAAACCAAGGATGGCTGCGTTGCGGACATTGGATTCCAAAATGTACAGCACATTGGACAAATACCCGGGAAAAATCTGATTCCAGACAGAAGAAAGCCAGGCCTTTACCCTTCCTGCGCCTGTATATTCCAAAACATATGTTGTCTCCAGGTCAGAGCTTTCGCTGTCCTCATATCCTAACCGCGCCAAAACAGCGCCGGTTGAAATCGTGATTGCTACAACACCAGCCCAGACGCCCAGTCCAAACAGAAAGGTACAAAGCAATGCCAGAATCAAAACCGGAATGCAACGGAATACATGCACCACTGTCTTCAGAAAAATGCGCATGCCTTTCCGGCGATTCACGTATGAATTGCAAAGCAGCGTGCCCACTGCCCCGAGAACAGCGCCCAGTCCCGTACCCGCCAGCGAGGTACAAAGCGTGTCCCGCAAGGTTTCCAGAATCTGCCTGAAGAATGTAACATCCGGCGGAAACATTTCTCCCGTCATGGAAATAAAACGCCCGCCCCGCTCCCACAGCACAACTGCGGAAAAGTCCGTCTGCCAAAGTGACAGGGCCAGGCAAAGGCCAAACAAAACAACGCGGAACAGCCATCCCCTACTCATCGCGCACCCCATATACAGAAGCAAAGTCAGCATCGCTCCAGGCAGAAGCCGGCGCATCCTTAACAATGTATCCCTGACGGACTCCAACGATCCGTTCCGCGTATTGCCTGGCCTGTTGAATATTATGGCTGTTCATCACAACGGTCAGGTTCCGTTCCTGCTGTAATCTTTTCAGCAGGAACAGAACCCGGTCAGCGGTTACCGGATCCAGGGAAGCGGCCGGTTCATCCGCCAAAATAATATGCGCCTGCTGCATCAGTGCCCTTGCTATGGCAGTCCGCTGTTTTTCGCCGCCGCTCAGCGTGGCAACCGTGGCTTCCGCCTTATCCGTCAGCCCCACCTGGCGCAGCGCTTCTCTTGCCCGCTCTGTTTCCTCCGCAGGAAAGCAGCCCGTCAGCACACGCCACAGCGAATGCCGATACAACGCGCCATTCAGTACATTCTGCAGAACCGTGGACTCCTGCACCAGGCAAAATTCCTGGTAAATCACCGCAATCTTCTGCTGTAATTTTCGAAGCGAATCTCCGCTGCATTCCGAAAGACACTGCCCGTCCACCCAGACGGAACCCTGTTGCGGCACAGCCATTCCGTTAAACAGCTTTAACAGCGTTGTCTTTCCCGCTCCGCTTCGCCCAACAATCGCTACAAACTCACCGTCATTGACCTGCAGCGACAGCTGATGCAAAACCTTTTTCTGATTTGAAAAAGAAAGGCTCACATTTTTCAATTCAAGCATGTCTGCTTTCCCGCCTGTTTACTTTCCCTTAAGCTCGCGCTGCACGCGCCGTTCATCATCATAATTTTTCGCTTCGGCCCAGGCATATCCTTTATGCCCTAATACCTTCAGCGCGTCCAGCCCTTCTTTGGTCTTGCCGATTTCAATCAGCGCTTCCCCAAAGGCCTTGCGGAATTTTTCATTCTGCATCACCCGGGATGCTTTACTCACGCAGACCGTGTCATTATAAATTTTATCTGTAACGCCCACAATGCCTGTCTGTTTCCAGATTTCATCTGTGCCTCCCAGCTTTTTCTGCCAGTTTTTTTCATTTTTAATACGCACATGGGAGAAGGCAACCACCATATCTGCCTGGCCGGACGCCAGCCGCGCCATAGACGTGGTATAGGATTCCGCCTGAATCACCTGGGACAGATCCGCCAACGTTTTACCATATGTCTTTTTCAGATACAGGGACGGATACAGGTAACCCGAAGCGGAAGCCGGGCTCATCACAGACCACTTCATGGCGTTCAGTTCGTCCCAGGTGGGTTTCTCGCCCCGTTTCACTTTGGCCAGCAGCGCCTGTCCTTTTGATGAAGGTCCGGCCACCAGCGCCGAGCGGTAATGCTGTACCAACTCCTGTGTAAATTTTTCCGGTTCTCCGTTGTTCCAGATTGCCAGGTCCTGCGTATCCTTGCTGATGCCCTGCCGCAGTGCCGTCAATAAAACATCCGTCTCTTTATCAAACAGTACGTAAGTCGCTCCGGAAACAAAACCTGCATCCGCGCTGCCCGCGCTTAACGCTTCCCCCACCGCAGTGTAAGAAGTGCCGATGTTCACCGCAACTTTCTTTACGTCAAACCCTTTTTCTTTCAGCTTTGCCTGTAATAATTTGCTCAACGGTTCTGCCGCCGTCTTAATCGTTTCCGCGTCCTGATACGGCGAAAACGCCACTTTCAGTTCTTTGATTTCGCCGCTCTTTGCCGCATCTTTTGTCACATTCCCGCCGCAACCTGCGAGAAGCATGGAAAAGATTAAACAAAATACCGTTTTCACTATAAGTTTTTTCATCAGAAACATCCCCTTACTACTATTACGTTTTTTCAAAAGCAAAAAAATAAGTGCGAACCCCGTCGCACTTTAATACGCAAAAGCCCAAAACGCGACAGGCGCGGCACGGGTCATAACATGCAGAAGCATGAACGAATCCGCGTCGGATCCTACGGCTCCTTTACGGCAGCCGGCGGTCGATGATCTCTGGCATCCTCTCAGCCCGGCACACGGGCTCCCTCGCATTTTGGTTTTGAAACATTTCAAGTTTTGAAGTATTTCAGAACGGACCAGGGCGCTCCCCCAAGTCCACCACTATCTTTTTATCAAGCCGCAAATACATCTTCACACGTTTTTATAAAAGCATGCTGATGCATCAGCGTTTTCTTAAGTATATATGTTCCACGTGAAACAAGGAGTTAAACTCTCTTCCCTTGATTACACCTACATTCTAAACACTGCTCTATTTCTCTTGTGTAATCCTCGTGTAAAACAGAACACTTATTAAGTTATGTATGAATTATATCACGTTCGTTTCTGTTTGTGTAGTATCTGCCTTGCTTAATCCTGCTTCTGCGTTTCTTCAT
>JAFTZZ010000030.1 GCA_017460905.1 Acidaminococcaceae bacterium
CGTCATGGGCGGGCCGTCGGCGGAGGAAAAGATATCCCTGTCCACAGGCACTTCTATGGCAGCGGCATTGCGGGAAAAAAGGATATACGGTGAAGGAGATCCGTCTGGTACCGCATATTTTTTCTGAACAGGTAAAGGAAAGCGGCGCGGATGTAGTGGTCATTGCCTTACACGGATTGTACGGAGAGGACGGCCGGCTGCAGAGCGCACTGGAGATGATGGGGATACCCTATACCGGTTCCGGCGTGCTGGCCAGCGCGGTGAGCATGAACAAGCTGGCGGCCAAACGGGTCTTTCTGGGCAGCGGCATACCGACGCCTGATTATATCTTCCTGCACCGCAGGAATCGCGGGCATCAGGATATGATGCAGCTGATTACCGAGAAATTCTCCCTGCCGGTGGTCATCAAACCGGTCTCTCAGGGAAGCTCGCTGGGCGTTACCATAGCCAGGGAGCGCGCTGCGCTGCAGGAAGCGCTGGATCTGGCGTTCCAGTATGATGAAGAGGTGCTGGTGGAAGAGTATGTGGCCGGGCAGGAAACTTCCGTATGTATGATGCGGCAGCCGGACGGCGCCGTCAAAGTATGGCCTGTGATCCTGATAAAGCCGCATGCTGAATGGTACGATTACAACGCCAAATATTCGGCTGGCGGTGTGGACCATCTGGTACCGGCCCCGCTGCCGGAAGATATTACCCGTACCCTGAAAGAGATATCGGTGGCTGCCTATGAAGCGCTGGGCTGCTCCGGCGTGGCCCGGACAGACTGCATCATCGGGGAAGACGGCAGGTGCTGTGTGCTGGAGATGAATACCGTTCCCGGCATGACGCCTACCAGTCTGGTTCCGGATGCGGCAGCGGCGGAAGGCACTACTTTTGCGGATTTATGTGAAATGATCCTGGATTCGGCTCATTTTTGAAGAAAGTAAGCTCTGGAGGCTTGGACAATGGGATTCTATCATGAAAAATTGCAGGAAGACCGTAAGCGCAGACGGATCAATAATGTCGTCTGGCTGCTGGGTCTCCTGTTATTTGCTACGGTCGTTGTAGCGGGATGGAAATATGTCCACCGTCCGGATTTTGCGTATGGTGACATTGTGATCCATAACAGTAACCTGTTTACCCGGGAAAAGCTGCTGCAGATGACAGGCGCCGGAGATAAGGTGAATCTGTTCGTGGTGTCCAAAAGCAAGATCCTGAAAGCACTGCAGGGGGACGTGAGAGTGGAAAGCGCAGAAGCGCATTATGATTTTCCCTCTGTCCTGAATGTGTATATCAAAGAACGGCAGCCGGTTTTGTATGTAATCACTGATTACGGTAATTATGCCAAGATCGATAAGTCCGGGCTGGTGCTGGATATGACGGACGGCATCAAAGAAGCCTCCATACCGCGGCTGGCCGGAGTTTCCTGCGGCAACGCCTTTATCGGCGACACACTGCAGAACGATACTATCCGGGAAGTTCTGGGGTTTTTGAATAAGCTGCAGCCTGACGCCAAGGAACAGATAGCGGATTTGAACGTGGATGCTGAAAATAAGCTGGTCGCCTATGTGCGCTACGGATTCCCCGTGATTTTAGGCCCAATCAATGAACTGGCAGGCAAAGCGGATTTGTTTATGACGGTATTTAATGAAATGAAAGGCAAAAAAGTGCGGATCGAGTATATGGACCTGCAATACAGCAAGCCTTTCGTCCGCCTTGCGAAAGAGGACCAGTAAGCATCACAGTATGCTGCGCATGCGAAATAACGGAATGTGCAGAAAGAAAGAGGATAATTCGGATGACGACGGTAAAAAATAAGCATACCAGGATATTGGTTTTTCTGGTGTGTATTATTTTGGGATTTATGATTACGATGCAGCTGAAATCGCATAATCAGCATCAGACTGTGGCGATGCAGCGTGTGGAGGATCTGACGGTACGGCTGAAGGAAGTGCAGGCAGACCGGGATAAGATTGCCAAAGAACTGGACGAATACAGGGCCGGACGTATTTCCGGCGCCGCGCAGAAAGAGATGGATGAACTGAAGGCGCGGGCAGGGGAGACAGCGCTGGAAGGCAAAGGTATTATTCTGACTGTTGACGACAGTAAGCAGGCTGCCAAGGCCGGTGAAAACAAAAATCTGTATATTATCCATGACGAAGACCTGTTGCGGGTAGTCAATGAGCTGCGTGCCGCCGGTGCGGAAGCCATTTCCCTGAACGGGCAGCGGCTGATCGGTTCCAGTGAGATCCGCTGCGTCGGGCCGACGGTGCTGGTCAATGAAAGAAGGCTGGCTGCTCCGTTTGTGATCCATGCCATCGGCAACCCGCAGACGCTGGAAAGCTCGCTGGAGCTGCGCGGCGGCGTTCTGGAAAATTTCAAGTTCTGGGGCATCAAGGCTGATGTAGTGAAATCGGATTCCGTTGTCGTTCCTGCGTTTAAAGGAAACCGCATCTTTGAATTTGCCAAGCCTGCGACAGAGAAGACTGAAAAGGATGCGGCTGAGAACAAAGATACATCCAAAGCGAAAGAAAATGATAGCGGGAAAACCAATGCCGCAAAGCAGGGCAGTGCTGCGGCAAATAGTAATACTGCTTCTACGGCGTCCCAACAGAAAAATACCGGAGGTGCCCAATGATCTATGCAGTGATTGGCCTGATTTTCGGTATTATCGGCGGGGTTCTGACCCCGGGCTTTATTCCTAAGATTTATGCCCCGTATTTTTCCGTAGCGCTGATGGCGGGGCTGGATACGGCGTTTGGCGGACTCAGGGCTGCCATGGAAGGGGATTATGACAATACGATCTTCCTTTCCGGCTTTTTTGTGAATATCGCATTGTCGGTATTTCTGTGCTATGCCGGCATTATGATGGATATTGATTTTTACCTGATTGTTATCCTGGTACTGGGCATGCGTATTTTTAACAATCTGGCTATCATCCGCAGGTTATTTTTAAAAAAATAATTGCCTTGTTTCAGATATTTCACTTTTTTATTTTGGCATATAATGATATAATGACAAAAGATAGTATCAACAGATAGTATTATTACCAATATCAGTTATGATAAACAGGGGGATATTGCACATGTTCGAAGATATTACGAATAATCCGATGGATCCTGGAATTACACCCGAAACGCTGGCCAAGATCAAAGTCGTTGGCGTAGGCGGCGGCGGAAACAACGCTGTTAACCGTATGATCACCTCCGGTCTGCGGGGTGTGGATTTCATTGCTATTAATACCGACGCCCAGGCGCTGATCCTTTCCAAGGCGCAGAACCGTATCCAGATCGGTGAAAAGCTGACAAAGGGGTTAGGCGCAGGCGCCAACCCGGAAATCGGGCAGAAGGCTGCGGAAGAATCCCGCGAGCTGTTGATTGAACAGTTAAGAGGCGCGGACATGGTCTTTGTTACTGCCGGTATGGGCGGCGGTACGGGAACCGGCGCGGCACCGATTGTTGCGGAATGCGCAAGGGAAGCCGGCGCGCTGACCGTTGGCGTGGTCACCAAACCGTTCTCATTTGAAGGCAAACGCAGAATGAACCAGGCAGATGCCGGTATTATAAATCTGAAGGAACGCGTAGATACGCTGATTACGATTCCCAATGACCGCCTGCTGCAGGTCATTGACCGAAGGACCAGCATGCTGGATGCGTTCCGCATTGCGGATGATGTACTCCGGCAGGGCGTGCAGGGCATTTCCGACCTGATCTCCGTACCCGGCCTGATCAATGCCGACTTTGCTGACGTGAAGACCATCATGTCCAACGCCGGTTCCGCGTTGATGGGTATCGGTACGGCCAAAGGCGACAACGGTGCGGTTGCAGCTGCGGAAGCGGCTATCAAGAGCCCGTTGCTGGAAGCTTCTATCGAGGGCGCCAGAGGCGTGCTGTTCAACATTACCGGCGGCAAAGACCTGTCCCTGTTTGATGTTACGGAAGCTTCGAATATCATTACGGAAGCCGTTGATCCGGAAGCCAATATCATCTTTGGCGCTGTCATTGATGAAAACCTGGATGATGAAATCCGCGTAACGGTAATTGCAACCGGGTTTAATGGGAATAATCCTGCGTTAACAGGACAGTCCACGATTCAGACGCCCGGCTGGAAGAAAAAAGCCAATGCGCCGGACGTAAAGCCGGCTGCAAAACCGGCAGCGCCTGCTACCCAGCCTAAGGAAGAGCCTGCCCGCACCAGTATTATCAACAGAGGCGGCTTTGGCGGGGATACAACGGAAATCCCGCCCTGGATGCAGGGTCGTTAAGCATTTTGCAAAAACATGCGGCAGTGCAAGCTGCCGCTTTGTTATATCCTGACAATTCCTTGCGTTAGAGGCTGACAGTTCCGATATTTGTCAATGAAAGGAATGTGTACCCATGAGATGTCCGTTTTGTTCTTTTGAAGACAGTCGTGTAATTGATTCCCGCTCTGTGGAAAACGGCGCGTCGATTCGCCGTCGGCGCGAGTGCCCCCAGTGTAACCGGCGTTTTACGACGTATGAAAAGTTTGAGGAATCGCCGCTGGTCGTGAATAAGAAAGATGGCCGCCGGGAACTGTTTGATGTAAACAAGCTGTTCAATGGTTTGCTGAAGGCTTTTGAGAAACGGCCTGTATCGTTGGAGACCATTCGGGATATGGCCCACGATATCGAGCGGGAGCTGCGCTTAAAGGGCGAGCCGGAAGTGACCAGCCGGGAAATCGGCGAGATCGTCATGGAAAAACTGGAGAAGACGGATCAGATTGCATATGTCCGTTTTGCGTCTGTCTACCGCCAGTTTGCGGATGTGCAGAACTTTATGCAGGAGCTGCAGCGGATCATGGCGAACAGTAAGCCGGATGACGGGAAGAAGTAAATTTAATGACAAAAAAGCAAACAAAAAAACCTGCTTACACCGTAAGACCGTAAGCAGGTAATTTTTGTTTAAAGTGCTGTTATTCAGCAGCGTTCACTTTTTTAGCCAGTTTAGATTTTTTGCGGGCTGCAGCATTTTTGGAAATAACGCCGTTCTGCGCAGCTTTATCCAGTAAGCTGGAAGCAGCTTTTAAGGAAGCTTCTGCTTCTGCTTTTTGTCCTTCGGCAACCTTAGCTTCTACTTTTTTGGCAGCAGTGCGTACAGCGCTTTTTTCAGCGGCATTTTTCGCCCGGCGTTCTGCGTCGGTCTTTACGCTGCGGATAGAAGATTTGATGTTAGGCAATGGATTCACCTCCTACTATAACTTTTACCATGACATTTTACCACGTGAAGTTAGTTTATGCAAGATGATTTTCTGTCAGAAACAGGGATATGTTTTATTTTTTCCAAATATTTTCCCACAAAACGTAAAATATACGCTATAATTATGGAAATGCTGACGCAATGAGTTTGTACGATTCTAATATTATAATGGAAAGAAACTCGGAAAGGAAGGGCGCAGGCCCAAAAGAACCAATGCAAAAAGACCATATTCGCAATTTTTCAATTATCGCGCATATTGACCATGGCAAGTCCACCCTGGCGGACCGGCTGATCGAGATGACAGGCACTCTGTCCAAACGGGAGATGGAAGAACAGATTCTGGATTCCATGGATCTGGAAAAGGAACGGGGTATCACCATTAAGGACCAGGCGGTGCAAAGCATTTACCGGGCAAAGAACGGGGAAGACTACATGCTGAATTTCATCGACACCCCCGGCCATGTGGATTTCAACTACGAAGTGTCCCGGGCGCTGGCTGCCTGCGAGGGCGCACTGCTTGTCATTGACGCCAGCCAGGGGATCGAAGCCCAGACGCTGGCGAATACCTATCTGGCTTTGGATAACAATCTGGAGATCATCCCGGTCATCAACAAGATCGACCTGCCCAGCGCGGACCCGGATAAAGTCCGCAAGGAAATAGAGGATGTCATTGGCATCGATGCCAGTGAGGCGGTGCTTTGCAGCGCCAAGACCGGGGAAGGTGTGGAAGATATTCTGGAAGCAATCGTGGCACGGATTCCCGCCCCGGAAGGCGATGATAACAAACCGTTAAAGGCGCTGGTGTTTGATTCGAAATTTGATTCCTATAAAGGCGTGTTGCTGTATCTGCGGGTCTACGACGGCGCGGTTCGTAAGGGCATGAAAATTGAAATGATGGCTACCGGCGCCACGTATGATGTGACGGAGGTCGGTGTGTTCAAGCCGGCGCCGGTCAATGTGGAGGTGCTGTCCGCCGGTGAAGTAGGGTTCCTGGCGGCTGCTATAAAGACCGTAGGGGAAGCCCGGGTAGGCGATACGGTGACAGATGCGGTCCATCCGGCGGCAGAGCCGCTGCCGGGCTATCGCAAGGCGACGCCGATGGTGTTCTGCGGCCTGTACCCGGTAGAGAATACAGACTACGATAACCTGCGCGACGCGCTGGAAAAGCTGCAATTGAACGATGCGTCCCTGCTGTTTGAACCGGAAACGTCCACGGCGTTAGGGTTTGGCTTCCGTTGCGGGTTTCTGGGACTGCTGCACATGGATGTCATCAAAGAACGGCTGGAACGGGAATATAAGCTGGATTTAATTACGACGGCGCCCAACGTTGTGTATCAGATCAACAGGACCAACGGCGACGTGGAGCTGGTGGACAACCCGTCTGCCTTCCCCGACCCCAATGTAATCGCCGAGGTTGCGGAGCCTTATGTGACAGCGACGATCATTGTGCCCAAGGACTATGTGGGCGCTGTCATGGAGCTGTCCCAGGAAAAGCGGGGGGAATACCAGAACATGACCTATCTGGATGAGGACAGGGTCATGATCCATTATTCACTGCCGCTGTCGGAAATCATATTTGATTATTTTGACCGGCTGAAGAGCTGCAGCCGGGGGTATGCGTCCCTGGATTATGAACTGGCCGGCTATAAGCCAAGCGATCTGGTGAAGGTGGATATCCTGCTGAACGGTGACCAGGTGGATGCATTGGCAGCCATCGTGCACCGGGGCAGCGCCCAGGTGCAGGGACGCAGGCTGGTGGAACGGCTGCGCAGCCTGATTCCCCGTCAGCAGTTTGCCATACCGGTGCAGGCTGCCATCGGCAATAAGGTCATCGCCCGGGAGGATGTGGCGGCCCTTCGCAAGGACGTTCTGGCAAAATGCTACGGCGGCGATATTACCCGTAAGCGCAAGCTGCTGGAAAAACAGAAGGCCGGCAAGAAACGCATGAAGCAGGTAGGTACGGTGGAACTGCCCCAGGAAGCCTTTATGGCGATTTTGAGCATGGATAAAAAGAAATAAAGGAAGCAGCTGTTTGTTGGCAAATGCGTGCGGTTGTTTTGCGCTTCCTGGATTACGGAGTAAGCAATGGAACGCTGGGAACAATTTCAAGGGGTATATATACATACCCCTTTTTGTTTACGAAAATGTTTATATTGTGATTTTCCTTCCTATGCCGGGTTTCCGGAAACGGTGCGGCAGGAATACGTGGACGCGCTGTGCAGGGAAATCGCGTTCCGTTCGCAGGAAAGGGAATTGCCCGTTGCGGACGGGGCGACAATCTATTTTGGCGGGGGAACGCCTACGGTTCTGACTGTAGATCAGATTGGGCAGACAGTCGCCTGCCTGAAACGGTACGGCTGGTGGCGGAATCCGGCGGAAGCGACAATCGAGGCCAATCCCGGCACTGTCGATTTGGAAAAACTGCGCGTGCTGCGGCAGCTTGGCTTTGAGCGCATCAGCCTGGGGGTGCAGTCGCTGCAGGATCGGGAGCTGTGTGCTTTGGGACGGATCCATACGGCAGAACAGGCAGTGCAGGCGATTGAAGAGGCGAAGCAGGCAGGCTTTCGGCGGATCAGCGCGGATCTGATGTCCGGCATACCCTGCCAGACAGTGAGGTCGTTTCGCAACACGCTGGACAGAATCTTACAATTAAATCTGTCTCATGTTTCTGTTTACAGTCTGATACTGGAAGAAGGAACAACCCTGGAACGTCTGGTTGCATCAGGACAAGTTGAATTGCCGGATGAAGAGACGGCGTATTTAATGTATGAGATGACAACAGACCGTTTGGAACGGGCAGGCCTTACACGCTACGAAATTTCCAATTACGCTGTTCCCGGAGAAGAATCCTTCCATAATAAAGTGTACTGGCATTATGAACCGTATGCTGCGTTTGGGGCCGGAGCCTGTGCGTTTACAGGCAACGGGCGCCGTACCAATACGGCGGATGTCCCGGAGTACATTGCAGGGTGGAAGGCAGGGGAGCTGGAAGCGAAAATAGAAACTGAATTTAATCATAAATGTGCGGAACCGGTTATGAATTCCGGTTTTGTACCTGATGCGCCGTTATGGGAAACAGAAGAACTGGATCGTAAAACGCAGATCAGCGAGACTATGATCATGGGACTGCGCATGACCGAGGGTGTGGATTTACACAAAATGCAACAGCGTTTTGGCATAGATGTGCTTGCGTATTACCGCGAAGCGCTGCAGTCCCTGCCGGAGCCGCAGATGCTGGAATGCGTTGACGGGCATTTGCGTCTGACGCCGTATGGGATGCGGTATGGGAACCGCGTCTTCGAGATTTTTGTGTAATGTAAGTTAAGGAAACACTGATTAAATGAGTTTGTGCGAATCGCTTATACAGAATTAGCGTGCAGACGAATTAATCAGACAATATGTAATGACCTCCAATTTGTAGCAACGTGGATTTACCTGTATACTATAAATTGGAACAACAAATGGTAACAGGGATTACCGCATACAAAGGGAGGTCATCATATGTATTATAACACAGCTTACGTC
>JAFTZZ010000031.1 GCA_017460905.1 Acidaminococcaceae bacterium
GCAGATTGGCCTGCATGCCCGCACTGCCGTCCAGCATAGGCTGCAGCCAGTACAGAAATTCCTGGATCCGTTCAAAATACGGCAGGAAGATGCGGTCCGCTTCCGTCTGCAGATTTCCGTTATCCGCAAACACATTCTGCTCTTCCATAATTGCCGTACCATATTGATACAGCTGCTTTTTATATTCTTCGCAGTAGTCCTTGTCCAGATCAATTTCCGGAACGGGTTTGCTGCCCTCCGGCTCCAGCTTATCCAGCAGCGCCAGCCCACGGGCATACTTGCTGCGGGATTCCGTAAACACCGGCACCGTCGCGGCGACCTTTGCCGTGTAGGCCAGCAGATCCGCCAGCGAGCCTTCTTTTAACTCCAGTTCCACTTCATCAACGGTTTCCTTTTTGCCGCCGGCAGAGATAAACCCCTGGTCGATGGCCATCTCCACCACCGTTTCTTTGGTAACCTGCAGCAAACGGATTTCCCGTTTCACACGCACGGAAAACAGCTTTTCAATCTGAGCCGCGCCCAGCAGACTGTCAAAATCAACCTGAATGCCCGTATCTGCGAACACCGAGAGGTCCGGCTTCGCATTCTTTACCGGCACATTGTATTCCTGGCGCTCCGTCAGGCCGCCCGCATCAGTCTGGCGCAGCTTGACCGTCGCTTCGTACTGTTTCCCGTTCTGCCGCACGCGGTAGGCAATCCCGGCCTGCTGCAGCAACAGGTCGCGGGTATCAAAATAAATATTCACCAGCTTCACCGTCTTGTGGCTGCCTTTTTTTGTCTTTTTGGCAACCAGCGGGGAAGTAATCAGCGTCTTTACATCTTTTTTGGCAATCAGTAATTTAATTTCTGTTTCCACGTTTTTTTCCATAACTAATAAGCCCCCTTGGCCTTAATTATAACAGATAAATAAAATAAGGAAAAGACATCGCAAAACTATCAAGGATTTGCTTATGTCTTTTCCTTACTGCTCAAATTATTTCGTTCCCCGCCAAAATACCAAAACGCCAGCGGAATGCCAAATGCAACTACAAGCAACGCGGCGGAAAACAGATACCCTGAATTGCCGCCCAGCGCGTCTCCCAAAACATTGTAAGCGACTGCGCCCGGCAATATGCCCAGCAGCGTAGTAACAACAAATGTTACAAGTCGCATCTTCGTGCAGCCTGCTACCAGACTGATTACATCGTACGGGAACAACGGCACCGTCCGCAGCCACAGCATGCGCTGAAAGTTTTTACTCCCGTCAGAAAGGTACTGATGAATCCGCGTCCCCCACTTGCCGCCGTGAAGGCTCAGGAATTCGCTGCCGATCCCGGTGCGCGCCATGTAAAACAGCAGTACCGCGCTGCCCAGGCCTCCCGCAGTCAGGCAGGGAATGCCAAGCTGCGGCGGAAACAGGATCCCTGCCGCCACATTCAGCAACAGACTGGGAAACAGCAGCAGGGGCCGCACAATATATAACAAAATGTAAACAACCGGTCCCCACACACCGAACCCTGTCACCCACCGGCGCACATCCTCCACCGATTGAGGGTGGAACACGCCGGGCAGGTACCAAAGCGCACCAATGAGGCTCACATATACAATTAACAACAGCGCGTGCCGATGCGTGCGCGCGCAAGACACTAAACTACCATTCATAAGACATCTGTCTTTCCATATAAAATTGCAGTTACAGTCTATATCAGAAGACAGGAAAAAGCAAGCAAAGCTTTCGGATCTGCTGCCCTGTGGCTTCTATTATTTACCATCCCATCTCGTGAAACAGGTAATCCTTCAGCTTAAACAAAATATATAACGGGATGGACCATACATGTGTATTGCCGTCCATGTTATCCCCTACGTTCTTTAAGGATGTTTTTACTGCCATCTTGGGGTTAAACCGGTTACAAAACAGATGCAGGCTTTTCGCCTTCGTATTGTCTGCCGATTTTACTTCTACAGGCAAAAGCACGCCCTCATAATCCGTAATAAAATCCAGCTCCGCATCGGCTTTTGTCCGCCAAAAACAACTGTCTATGCCCATGCATTTCAGTTGGGTATATACATAGTTTTCTGTCAGCGCTCCCTTAAAGTGAATATAAGCCGCATCCCCTTCTAAAACCGTTCTATAGTTGACATTGGATTTTCTTCTCAGAAGTCCCACATCAGACATATAAACCTTAAAATAGGTATGGTCCTCCATTCCGGATAAAGGGATCTCCGGTGTTTGTACCAGATTGAGCTTGAGCGCTATGCCTGCATTCACCAGCCACATCAGCGCATCTTCCAAATCTTTTGCCCTGGCCCCCTGCTTTACATGGGAAAAAATAAATTTATTATTATCCTTCGCTATCTGAGAAGGGATAGCATCCCATATCATTTTTATTTTAATAGCAGTTTCACGTGAGGTATGTTTTCCAAAGTCATCTGCATAATCTCTTAAGATCCTGTCCTGCACTTCTTCCACTTCTTTGTAATCGTGCGTATCAACCCACATTCGAACTGCTTCCGGCATGCCGCCAACTATGTAATAGTTTTTCAGGTATTTTTCAAGAGGAACTGTATAAAGCTCTGAAAGCTCCCGTTCGAAAGCAAGTTTTCGGACTCCGTCAATATACTTCCTGCCGCCATCCGCTATCACAAATTCTTCAAAGCTCATGGGAAACATTTCTATCCGTTCCACCTTTCCGACCGGAAAAGAAATCCCTTCTTCCCGCAAAGCTACTCCCAACTGAGAACCTGCTGCTATGACATGTAGCTCCGGAACATTCTCACAGAAATACTTAAGCGCCTGTATCGCTCTCGGGCAATCCTGAATTTCATCGAAGATCACGAGCGTTAAGCCCGGTATTATCTTTTTACCCAAAACGACGCTTCCCAGTTCGTCTAAAATCCTGTCTGTGTCAAAATCATATTCAAAAACCGACTGAAGACCTGAATTCCCTTCAAAATTGAAATAAGCCATATCCTGAAACTCGTTCTGCCCAAATTCTTTTATAAGCCAGGTCTTTCCACACTGTCGTACCCCCGTAACCAGCAAAGGTTTCCTGACCTTTTTGTTTTTCCATTTTTTTAACTGCTCTAACGCCATTCTATCCATATGCGAATCCCTCCGCGGATACAATAACATTTTTTCACCGAATAAGCAAGTCTAATTTGCGTTTTTCAACCGAATAACGATTAAGTCATGACTTTTTTGTACCACACAGGACAGTAAAACCATCTCTGAATCTGCTGTTCTGTTTGTTAAGGACAATCCCACTAACTGTGGTGTGATCACCCCTATAACAAAAATTGTGGTCACTTTTAGTTATAACGCAAATTGTGGTTTTCATAACATTTACTGTGGTTGACCTTATAACAAAATTGTGGTTAGAAATTTTGCAACAAGAAATGATACCGGCTGTGGCCGGTCTGATTTCTTCTGGGAACACCTCCTGCTTTACAATAAAATTAGTGTAAAACGGATGATAAAAAATAAATAAATATACGTATTTATTTATATATTTAAA
>JAFTZZ010000032.1 GCA_017460905.1 Acidaminococcaceae bacterium
CCCTAAATCAGAACCCGCGGTAACTTGGTATATTATAGCCATCGGCAAATAGTACAGTGGGGAACTTATACTACATCAACAGATAATACGACAGTAAAATATAATATATCTTTTCCGTCAGCCGTATATATAACCATCATAGGTATATGTAAAGATAATGATGCTTCTAGTACTTCTAATGTATACGTTAAATCGAATACAACGCAGCAATTTGTTGCCCGTGCAGTGGCTGGAGAACGACAAGGTAGTTTATTTTGGATGGCGCTAGGCAAATAGTTATTTCCCTATTGCCATCCAAAAACCGTCAAGAGCATTGTAATTATCCCATTTCACCTGAAAAGCGGTTTTTGAATATGACCAAATTTCCACAGCTGTTTTATAGGCGTTGGATGCCTGTGTTTGCGCTATGCACTGAATACCGAAACATTCACTCGGAAAACTGATTGGGTATATTATATCTGTTTTGGAAGTTAGGTTCCCTTTTCCCCACTGTACTATTTGCCGATGGCTATAATATACCAAGTTACCGCGGGTTCTGATTTAGGGATACTAATATTTGTTTTAGTTACTTCGCCAACAGCACTTTCGTTAAATAAAAGCCTGGCGTTGTTGGTGCTTTCCGAAATATTTTTTGAAACAGCATAAACGCCGTTGCTGAATGAGATAGGAAAAGTAAAAGTTGTTGAAGCCGATGTCGAACTAGTTACGGTTCCCCACTGTTTATTTACCGATAGCAAACCAGTATGCACCATTATTACTGAAGTTCGGCAAATGGAACGTAGCGGTTGTTTTTGTTACCGCAGTGGTTGATGAATCACCCGTAGTTTTTGAATTGTATATTGCAGGAGTACACATTGCCATATAGCAAGCTGTTGTAAACGAGGTTGGAAACGTTACCGAAAATTCTTGCGTGGTAGCATTGGAATATCCCCACTGTTCAATACCCAATGGCAATGATGAACCACGTAGTCGCAGGACTCGACGCAGGTATAGCGATTGCCTTTGTCGTTACTGTTCCAACAGCTCCTTCTTTGAATAGGATATTGTTTCCACTGGTGGATTCTGATACAGTCTTTGCAACTGCACATACTGCATTGGGAAACGTAATCGGGAAAGAAAAACCAGTAGTTCCAGAAGTAGTATTGGTAACTTTTCCCCACTGTGGAAGTGTTGGTTCTGATAACAAGAGGCTGTATTTTCCGTTACTTGATTAACTGACGAATCAAGTTTTAAAGAAATTAAAAGTAAAAAATCAATTATTTTTATCATTTTTGGAAGAAACAAAAGTAACATGTCCGAGTTATCCACAACCCAGCTTCCATGCCGGGCATGGATCTACAAAAGTAACGTATCGGTAACACTATTTTAAAAGCTGAATTGCCTTGCGTAGCTGGCGTAAGTTTTTATGCGTATAGACCCTGTCCGTTACATCTCCGCCAGCATGGCCAAGGATGCGGCGCTTAGCGTTTTCGTTGGCGTCGGCGTTATCCAGTAAGGTTGTAACGGTGTGCCTGCAGTCGTGGGTGGTATGCCGGGCATGGATGGCAGCCATGATATGATTCCACAGCGAGCAGAACCGGCTGTAATTGTATGGCCGACCTGTCGGATCTGTCAGGAATAACGGCCCCGGGATATCCATACGCGCTTCAAATAACGGGAAGACTTTGCTGTGTATCGGGATGATCCGGATGCCGGCAACCGTCTTACTTTTTGTTATCCGGATGAAGCGTTGGCGCATATTGACGCTGCGTTTTTCCAGGGCTAGCAATTCCCCGACGCGCATGCCGGTATAGAGCAGTATCAATACTGCATCAGTTCCGGGCGTGCCGCATTGCCAGAGACGGTTGATTTGTTGCCTGCTAAACGGCTTGTGTGGGCGAATCGGTTTATTTCTACCGATTTTAAGTAATGGCGCATAGTTTTTGTTAACAATTTCATATTCACTCGCAAATTTTAAGAGCAGCGAGATTAAAGAGCGTACTTTCTTACAGGAGGCATAGGAAAGCCGCTCTTTTTTCATGCGGTCAATGACCTGCTGGTAATCGGCATATTTTATATCAGTGATCGGCATCTCATGGAGTAGAGCACAGTGCCGGAAAGCATTGTGGTAATTTGCTACGGTAGTTTCTGCTGGCTCTGTATCCGCTATGTGAGCAGGCAGCCAGCGATAAAAGACTTCTGCAAAAGTAATCTTATGCCCGGGAAGGACGTGGTTTTTATGGATTTTATTGTAATCGGCTTGATATATTTCAGCTTCAATCTGTGTTTCAAAGTATTCTACTGGCCGTTGCCGTCCTTCTTGCGTTACTACAAAAACAAACGGCCTCCTCCGGTTGCCGGATAATTTTTTAATAGAACCGTAACCATTAGGTTTTCTCATAATATCACCCCCACAAATATTATAGGAGGATAAAAAATGCCAGATAATATGATGTTTTTAATAAAATTTGACCCCAAAACAGGGGAACGCCTTAGTACAATCCCTTATGATAACGATATCACACCGGAAAAGGCAGAAGCAATGCTGGCAGACGGCTATGAACTTGTGCCGTATGAAGACTGGAACCTGCTGATCGGGAACGTAGACGGCAAAGAATATGTCAAAGATATCGTTCATGGCAGCGGATATATTGAAAAGCCGCAAAAAGTACCTACGCTGCAGGAAGCGCAGGAGGTAAAAATTGCAGAGCTAAAAAATATTCGGAACGCAAAAGAGGTTGCGCCGCTGAACAATTTTGACGTAGATGAACGCAGTATTACCCGGTTGCAGATCGCTCAGAAGGTCTTGGCGCAGTCCGGCGGTACCGTTGACTGGACAATGGCTGATAATACGGTTAAAGCAATCGCCGCTGAAGATATTTCCGCCGTGTTCATCGCGTTGGCCATCCGGAGCACAGAACTTCATGCGCAGTATCGGGGCTTAAAAGCTTCCGTCATGGCGGCAACCACAAACGAAGAAATTAACACTATTGAGTGGACGGAGGGATAATCATGGAAGTACTATCCAAATTTTTAGACCGTCTGGCCAATTTTGATTTATGGGCTGCCGCGGCAATTATATATGCCGCCGGAACAAAACTTTGCGGATCCAACTTCTGGCCAGTTTTGTTTCTGACCTTTCTGATGATTGGCTTTGATACATTGACTCGCTGGGACTGCATCTGTAAACGGTACATTATGGATCACGATCTGGAAGAGCAGGATATCCGATTAATCAAGATGTCCAGAGTCATCGTGCAGTTTTTCAAAAACGAGACTTGGTGTGAGGAGTATCTTTCAAGCCGGGCATTTGGCCGGATTGCAGAAAAACTAATCGTTTATTCCCTAGCATTGATTATCTTTTTCGGAATGGGGCAATGGGCACCAGAAATTCACATGTTTGGGATTGATGTTGTACCCAAAAACGTATTCCCGGGAATCATCTGCGTAGTACTGTTTCTGATAGAAGTCAGTTCTTTAAATGAAAACTTGATTGAGCTCGGCTATCAGGGTGTTTCTGAATATGTCCAGCGGTTTATAGACGCTCTGCTGGACAGAATCGCGCCGAAAAAGAAGGAGGGTTGAAAATGCTGTACAGAAGCAAACACTGGTCTGTAAAGGAATGGGACTGCTACGGCAGGAGCAGGAATGAATATGCCTGGGATGATGAAACAGAGCATCTTTGTACCGATAACGAAAAAACAGCCAATCTGTTCCGGATTTTGGATATGTTGCGTGACTGGGATCCCCGATGGCGTGTCAATCTGACTTACAAAGGTTGGAACAGCGGCTATCGCGATGAATATGTGAATAGCGCGTGCAGCGGCGTATGGGACAGCTACCACAAGAAAGGCTGTGCTGCGGATATCCATATCGGCGGACAGGATGACCTGGATACGGAACTGGCAAAGACGGTCATGGTGGCAGCGGAGGCATGGGGGCTGCAGGATAAACTGGGAATCGGTCTGTATGGCGACTGGATTCATATTGATACCCGCGGCTATACATCGAGATGGAGGGGGTAAAATGTATGATGTTTCAGAGCTTAGATCTCAAAACAAAAAAACTGTTGTTGCTGTTCTTATCGTTGCTCTGTTGGCGGGTACTTTTTGCGCCGGGGACCTGTTCGGCATTCGGAATGCCGGAGCCGGAGTACACGATCACGGAGACGGAGCTGAGTACGTTAGAGAACAACTTAGCACAGCTCAGGTCAATCAACGAGAGATTACAGATGGAATTGCAGGCGCAGAAGCGGGAGCTGCACGTATTGAAGCAGGAATCCGGCACGTTGCTGAATCAGTTGCAGCTACTGAAGCAGCGGTCGGAGACACAGCAGAACTTATTGATCAATGCCAACAAATCCTTGGCCGAGTACGCAACCGAGGCAAAGCGGGAGCGTCTGCGCATTAAGGCACAGCGTAATACTTGGGAGGCTGTAGCCGCCTGTGCCATCATTGCGCTGGCAGTAAAATAATTAAAGCCGTCCGATACGGGCGGCTTATTTTACAATAGGTATAAATCAAGGTACAAAAAAACTGTCAAACTGCAGTCATAGCAAGGCAATAAGCTATTTTTTTATACTTCTCACATGGCAGAGGTCCTGGGTTCAAGCCCCAGTCCGAGTACCACGTAAAAAATCCCCGAAACCGCAGTAACATGCGGGTTTCGGGGTTCTTTTTGTTTGCGGAAAAATTTCCGGCAAAAGACAGCTTTTAACGGTTTTCTGGACAACTTTTTGACGAACCGTGCCAAAAACCGTGCCAAAAAATTACCGCCCGGAGGGTGGTTCCGAGCGGTAATCGGTTCTTATTTTGCGGCCTCGATCTGCGGCCGGATTTTTGCTTTTTTCCTCTGGTATTCCTCTATAAGCCGCCGGTTATAACCGGGCATTGAGTGACCGTACATATTAAGGGTGGTTGTGGCGCTCGCATGGCCAAGGATCCGGGAGACTTCCAGAACAGGGATCCCCTTGGCCAGGGCGGCCGTGGCGAAGGTGTGCCGGAACGCATGGATGTGCTTCAGCTCGATCCCCGCCTCGCTGCAAATTTTTACCCAGTCCCTCCGCACGTTGTTATAGTTCCACGCATTCCCGCGCTTTGTAACAAACAGGAAGCCCGTCAGGCGGGATATATTTCCTTCATGCCGCAGCTTCCGGATCCGGTCCAGCGCCTTGTCAAAAAGGATGGGGATGTACCGGTTGCCGGACCGGGTCTTCGGCTCGTTAAAATTATTCCCGGCGCGGCCGACCTTGGTCCTGCAGACGTGGATCTCCTGGTTGTCAAAATCAATGTCCTCAAAACAGAGCGCGCACAGTTCGCCGATCCGCATCCCGGTCACCAGCAGCAGATAAAAGAAGGAATAGTACCGGCGCCACCGATCGTTACGTTTCAGGATCCGGAACAGGCGGAGCAGCTCCGGGAAAGTGAAAATGGAAATCTCTTCCTGGGTAACCTTCGGGGGCTCGACGGCGTCCATCGGGTTCCGGAGGATCCGCCGGGTGATAAACGCCTTTTTCATGGCAGCGTTGAGCAGCTTGTGGATTTTATAAATCGAAGCAGGGGAGAGTGTGCCGGCGTACGAATTGTACAGCGCCTGAATATGGTCAGCTGTGACCTGGTCCAGGGGAAGCGCATATATCGGCAGCAGTTTTTTGGCGGTGTACTTGGTACGTTCAAAGGTCTGCGGCCGGTACTTCGGCTTGAGATAGGTCCGCATGAATTCAATGATCCATTCGCCCAGGGAGACGCTGGAAGCGCAAACCTCAAAACCGTTCTCCTTTAGCTTCCGGATGGCCCGGGCAAAGTTCTTTGCTTCCTTTTCCCCTGCCTTGGTGTGGGGGAAACGTTTCTTCCGGGATTTGCCGTTGTCGTAAAACCGGCAGGTGTAATACTGGTACTTCCCATTTTTCTCTTCATAAACCGTTCCGTCTCCGTACATAAATAAAAAACCTCCTTTGCGCGGGAGGCCTGCCTGTGCTATAATATAAAGGCAGACTACTCCCTATCCTATTGTGTCATGGTGGGGACTGCATCGACCGTCCGTTGGTGGTGCTCCGGGCGGTCATTTTATTTTGCAACTTAACTTGCAACAAGAATGAGTTTAGATCTAACAAGAATCAAGTTGCAGGCAAGTTGAAGAAATACAGTAACCGTGCGTGTTTGCGTGGCCTTGTTGGGGTTTGACAGAATTGAAATTCAAATTAAACTTGTAATCAAAACTAGGGGTTTTTGATTCTAACTAACAAAAAAGAGCTCCTGCCGAAGCAGAAGCCCTCTTCTGGTTACAATGTAACATAATCGTATTATTTGGGATTCAAAGCCCAATTTGTATAATTATATTACATGAAATCAGGATGTCGTGTCAAGGTCTTCTGCTTTATTGGCCAACCCTGCTGGGAAGGCGAGCAGTTATTTTAGAAAAAGAAAAAGGACCTGAGATAAACTCAAGTCCTTTTTTGCCCTTACGGGTTAGATAGAAATATTGCCCCTTACGGGGTTGTGCACTTAAGTTTATCAATAATCGGCGTTTTTGTCAAATTTATTTTCAAATCAACATATAAGACCCATACCGAATTTTTTATGTATCTTTTTTAAGATTTCTTTCAATAGTTCTGTTTGTATACGACCATAGATTCTATGATCTAAAATTCTCATTTTGCTATAGGAGCCTGTTTGATTTAATACAGCAAAAGAATACTTATCCCCGACGCATTTTCCCAAATCAACATTAGTGGGGTGTATTTTATAGCCTAAATCATAAGAACTTATAGGCGTGAGAAGAATCATTACGCTTTTAGGATTATTATTGCTTTCAATTACTATCGCGTAATGGATACCTCCCATTTCTTGTCCGATACGCCAGCCAAAATCAACGCGAACGATATCACCCTGTTTAAAATGCGGCATACCAACCGTAGTGAAGGTTTTTTCTTTTAAAAGGTATTTTGCCCAATCTAATAGCCACTTTTGCAAAATATAAAATTCTTTTATCGATCGCTGTAAAAAACTTGCTTTTAATACATTGCTGGCGGTGATAAAGTCTCTGTTCATTTGCGAATTCAAGAAATTTAGATTGAAAAGCAGTTTTCCGTATGTAGCGGCGAACTCACAGAGCTTGATAGCGGAGGATTCAGAAATAGCCCCAAAATCTATACTCTTTCCGGCAATCATGTGCGCGTAAAGAAGTAAAAACATAGGAGTGGCGTTTCGGCCAAGTGGCGTTGCGTCAATGGATTTTTGTAAGTGCTTATAATCCTTGCTCTCTATATATTGCATACTCTGGAATACTTTAATTTTAGGTTGTACCTCTTTTAGCAAGCCAGAAAAAAGCTCCGGATTGTCTTCGAGGCAAGAATCAATATCAGGGAAAACGTGAAACCTGACGGTAGTGTTCTCGACTTTACTACCTAAAGTTACGAGGTGTTGATATTTCGATAAAGGTAAAATCATTTGTGTATTTCCTTTCCTGCCGCTTTCCGGAGCGGATTTTTTATTTCTTAATCGTCATTAATCGTAATGAATCGTCATTATTATTAATGCGTTTTCAGGGCCTGCCGTTCTGGTGGGCCCTGTTTTCTATAAAAATTTCTCAAAAATCTTTAAAAAAAACTTAATAAATAAGCATTGACAAAAATAACAAGATATGCTACAATATAAGTGTAGGGAGGAGGTGAGAAAATGTGGACTTAGACAAGGCAGAAAAAATAGCCGTCATCGTAGCAAGCATCGCGACAGTAATCCAAACAATCCTGATGCTAATCCGATAACGGCTCTCACCCGGGGCGGCGGGTAATCCGCCCAACCCCTTCGGGGGTTATCATATCATACAGGAGGTAATTTTGCAATGAAAATCACAGATGTATTTATGATAGCGCTCGCCGTATCGGCAATGTATTGGGAAGGCACGCTGCGGCATGTCGTTCTGGCCTGTGTGGCCATCTATGCCGTGAGCAGGGTATTACAGAAAAGGAAGTGAACGAAATGCCGGAAGAACATCCGAACTGGGGAGGTAAAAGACAAGGGCAGGGCAGGCCGAAAGGAAGCAAGAACAAGGCTCCTTCCGATGTGAGACCACAGCACCAGCTGCGGGCCGATCCGGAAGAGTGGGAACTGATCCGCCGCTTTGCCCGTCTGGTGAAGCATGGAGATATGGAAAAATGCCGCAAGGCTTTGGAAAAACTGGAAAACAGTTAAACCGTAGGGCGTCTGTCGTAAGGCAGGCGCTTTTCTATTTCTTCCAGGCATGCCACCAATGCGTTACGCTGATGATCTGGCAGCTTCTTCCTCTTGAGATGTGGCAGCGTAATCCGGATCCGTTGTGAAACTCTTCACAATTTTTGCGGCATTTTTTTGGCCTTCCGAGTTCAGCTTTCGGAAATCTTCGACAAGAGATTCTTCTTTGGTTTTTGGATTATTGCTGTCAGCCTTTGGGAGGCAATCTTTCATTTCTAAATCCTCTTTAACAAATTCATCTATGCCAACGCCGTATATTTTCGATAGCAAAAGAACATCTTTTAAAGAAGGCTCAGCACCACCGGTTTCCCATTTTTGGATGGTAGTATAGCTTTTCTTATTACACTTTTCTGCGATAAATGGCTGACTGAATCCGTGTTTTTTACGTAAGTAGCGCAAATTTTTAATGAAATTATCCAGACACATACTATTCAAAGCCTCCTTTGCAGTTCACGTTTATAATATCATCAACTTGATTAAAATTCAAGAGGATTTTAAAAAATAGCAAAAAATATCGAAAAAAATTCAAGTTGCCTATTGACATGAAAAAAATTCATGTTACAATGAATTTGAAAATCGTAGAGAAAGGAGGAAAAATTTCATGCAGTTTTCTCTTAAAGAGCTTCGTGCAAGAAAAAACGAAACACAGCAGGAATGCGCTGAGGCGTTGGGGATTAGCACGCAAACATACAATGCTTGGGAGCAAGATATTTCCAACGTGGCAATTAGTAAAGTAGTTAAAGTTGCCGAACATTTTGGAGTGACTCTGAGCGAAATCAGGATTTAAATTTGCAATTTTACTTGAAAAATATTCAAGATTCACCATCAGCAAAGGCGGTGTAATTTATGCTGATATTCAATTCTAATGGAACAAAACTGGTCAACAGCGAGGCGGTTACGCATTATACAATTTCGGAGAATCCGGACGCAGTTTTGATAATGGCGGGCATGAGTATTACAAACAGTCCGCCGGTATCGCTGGAACGGTATGGCAGCATGGCCGAAGCAAAGGGTGCCCTGGCAGAATTGGCGGCGGCTCTGTCGTCCCAATGTGAAGTGTTTTATATGCCGATGAGTGTTCTGCGGAACCAGCAGGAACGGAAGCGGGACGCCCGCGTGAAGCGCAAGGGAGGCAGCTGATGATTGAAGTCAGAGCGTATTTCAAATGGAAACCGGCGACCAGGGAGCAGGTGTTGTCCTTTGCCCGGTGGCTGTTCAGGCAGATGACCTGCGTTAGGGGCGATGAAGCGCGTGTGGACAGGATCAACACACGTCACGTCAGGGGAACCAGTTTCACGCTGGAGGAGCTACGGCCATGAAGTCAAGCGGTCTTGTGGTTGACAATCATCCGGACACGCCCCGTAAGCTGCAGGAGCTGGCGCGGCATGAAACGATAACAAGGCTGTACGCGGATATCCTGGCCGATATGGCAGTCTGCGATATAGAGGGCTGGGATAAGATGGAGTTTATCCGGGAGCTGCAGGCGTGTTTGAACCGGTTCACGCAGACGGCGGTATGAGGAGGACGATATGGCGAGTGACAGCTACGAACAGAAGCGAAAGGTTTTGGATATATGCGGGACTGAAAAGAGAATCGTGTTGCTGATTAATGCTTTGGATGCATTAAAAAAGGATCGCCGCGTTTTACTATTGCACAGCGACAATCCTGATGATCTGAAAAAGGCTTATGATGAACTGGACTCAAAGTTCCAGTGGGTTATCCGGAAAGAAAATGCCCGGTTAGAGACGCTGTTAAAAGATTTGTAGCAATTTCTTTTACGATATCTAACGCAGCACTGCCACCAATTTTCTGAAGTTTGTTTTTGGTGGCGGCCCAGATGCTGGGATCCCGTACAGAATCCAAATAGTCGTATCCGGCTGATGTAATGCGCCTGATATAAAAGTCCGCAATATCATCATCGTAAAAAGGACCGTCCGCTTCAATAAAACCGGAATCCATCAGGAGCTGGATGTGCTGTGAAATTATGTAAGGGTCTCCACATAAATCCATAAAGGTTCCAATAAAGATCTTATGAGGATTATCTGCATCGATCGATTCAATAGTCAACAACATGTTCCGAATTAAATCTAAATCACGTTTCACAAAATCACCTCCCTCCGATATAGAGTGTCGCAAATAAATTATATCACGGGACAGGTGGAAAGTTAAAGAAAGGAAGATAAGCATATGAACAAAGTAACCAATGAGAAGCTGCCGCGCGGGCTGGATGGGTTTTTCCTGCGGGTGAAGCGGGGCGACCGGTATGTCAACCGATGCTTTACCGACCTGACGGAAGAGGAGCAGCGGAACTGGCTGGATCGTCTGAGCGCGGAAGGCCTGCGAAGGATGACCGGCGAACTGCTCAACTGCGTGCAGAAGATGAAGGACATGCAGGACCTTACCTGTTTAAATAACGTTCTCACATGGCAGAGGTCCTGGGTTCGAGCCCCAGTCCGAGTACCACGAAAAATATCCCCGAAACCGCAGTAACATGCAGGCTTCGGGGTTTGTTTTTTTAATCAGAGGTGTTCACTTGCAAATTCCCGTTTTTGGGCTGAGACACGGAAAAGAGGCAGGTCAAAAAATATTTCCCTCAGTCGTCTTCGTATTTATCCGGGAAGAACAGCTTCAAGGTTTCCATGTCCGGCATCTTGCCCATGGCGTTGCCGATGAGGAAGAACAGCAGCGAGGTGGTGATACCGATGGTGATCTGGTGCAGGGAGAAGACCTTGAAACCCAGGGCCATGGTAATGCAGTAGGCTGCCACGCCGCCGAACATGGCGCAGATGGCGCCGGTGCTGTTGGCTTTGTGCCAGAACAGGCCGAAGATCATGACCCAGAAGAAGGCAGTTTCCAGACCGCCAAAGGCGAACATGTTGATCTTCCAGATAACCGACGGAGGCGCGATGGAAATCAGGTAAATGCCAAATCCCAGCAGGATGGTGAAGATCATGCTCAGCCGTTTGACGCCGTCGTTGCTCAGGGATTTTCCGCTCTTTTCCAGAGAACGCATATACACGTCCTTAATAATGGAAGAAGAAGAAGTCAGCAGCAGGGAGGAAACGGTGGAAATGGTTGCCGCGATGGGCCCGATGATGACCACGCCGGCCCAGAAGGGGCTCATGACGCTGATGATGGTACGGGGCATGATGTTGTCCACGCTGCCGCCGTAAGCTGCCAGGTCCGGGTTGGTGAGTACGCCTTTGCACAGTACGCCTACCCAGGTAGCGATAATGGTTACCACGCCGATGACGACGGTGCCGATGATAATTGCCTGCCGGAGAGCCTTGGTATCTTTATAGCTAATGCTGCGGACAACGGACTGGGGCAGCGCCAGGGTGCAGACGCCTACCAGCAGCCACTGACTGATGTACAGGGATACCGGCATCTTACCCCGGGAGAGAGGCTCCAGCATGGCAGGGTCGTTAGCCCGGAAGTGGGCCATGATAGCGCTGTAACCGCCGGCCTTGTCCAGCAGGCAGTAGAACAGGATTGCCATGCCCACCATCATGGCGACGGCACAGATGGCGTCGGTAATTGCAACGCCCTTAAACCCGCCGATGGTGGTGTAGATGACCACGATGATACCGAACATGGTGAGGCCGGTCATGTAGGAGTAGCCGGTAACCGCTTCAAACAGCTTGGCGGCGCCTACGAACTGGTCGACCATGGTGGCGCAGAAGAACGCCACGATGAAAATGGCGGCCATATTGGCCAGCGCGTCGGATTTGTACCGGGCACGGATAATGTCGATGACCGTAACGGCGTCAATGTCCTTGGCAATTAAGGATATCTTTTTGCCAAAGACGCCCATGACCAGGAAGATAACGACCATCTGCACAATAGCCATGTACAGCCAGCCGTACCCAATCTGCCAGGCCACGCCGGGACCGCCTACGAAGGTGGAAACGCTGGAATAGGTGGCAACCGTGGTCATGGCCAGGACGAATCCGCCCAGGGAACGGCCGCCGATGAAGTAGTCTTTTACAAAGTTGGAGGAACGGGCTTCGCTGGACTGCTGCTGCACCCAGTAGCTGATGTACAGCAAAGCGGCCAGGAACAATAATGCGGGAGCCAGATTCAGTAAGTTTTCCATTATTTACCGCCTCCTTCCGCCGCGGAGTCTTCCTCCACGTCCTTGATGACGAATTCCGCCAGCCACCAGGCTACTGCGACGGCAAAAAGCCAGGATACGATACAGCCGCCGATAACCCAGATGGGGGTGTCGAAGATGACAATGTCGGAACCGGCCAGGCCGAAGCCTGCCAGGATCCAGAACAGGATGACGACCACCGTGGCCACGACCGTGGTCTTGGCCTCGCGGTTTGCCTGCCGGAACTGTTCGCTGCGTTTCATGTTGATCATTACCTCCTGTTTTTTGAAACTACAAAATTCATGGTTCTTACAAAGAATGGCTCGTGCGCAACGCATCGCGCAGCGCCTTTGGCTTGTGTTCTGCGGCGCACTGCATATACATGTCCATAGCCAATCTCCGCGCCCTTTGGGCTTGCCGCTTGGGCGGACATAGTAAATCGCGCACCCGGGAACGGATGCGCGATACATTTTGCTATTGCGTCCCGTCCCGGTCTTTACGGATCCAAGCGATATCAGACAGTGTTATATGCTCATATGGGTTTTCGGTAAAACTCTGCGATGCCTTCCGCTTCCCTTAAATTCAAAAGTATAATAGCATACATTTAATAAGAATGCAACTGAATAAGTATGCAAATTTTGACATGCACTGCAACTTATAATAAAATTATAACAAAAGTACGGAGGCTTTGCTGAAAAAGAAGCTGCGATAACTAAAGAGTATTATAAAGTGAAAACCTGGAAAGGATATTGCTATGGAGACGATTATCATAAATGAAGAACGTTTAAAGAGCACATTTATCGAGCTGGTCAGCGTGCCCTGTCCCAGCGGCGACGAAAAGGAAGAGGCAGCGCTGCTGGCAGAAAAACTGAAAGCGCTGGGCATTGAGCCGCAGATTGATGACGCCGGGGAAAAGTGCGGCGGCACCACCGGCAACGTATGGGGCTTTGTGAAGGGCAATGTGCCCGGCGCGGTGCGGTTGTTCTATGAAGCGCACATGGACAGCGTGGCGCCTACAACGGGCACAAAGGTTGTCGAGAAAGACGGCGTGCTGTATTCCGATGGCACCACTACGCTGGGCGGCGACGATAAAAGCGGCATTGCGGCTGTATTGGAAGCGGTGCAGTGCATACTGGAAAACGATCTGCCCCACGGGGATATCCAGGTTTGCTTTACCATTGGGGAAGAAACCGGCAGCAACGGTGTGCGGTTTATGGATAAAGAGATGATACAGGCGGATGTAGGCTACTGCATGGATTGCGGCGGGCATCCGGGCGCGATTTTTAACGCATCCCCGAAAGCCATCAACGTGAAGCTGACTGTCCACGGCAAGACAGCCCATGCCGGGCTGGAGCCAGAAAAAGGAATCAACGCCATCATGCTGGCGGCGGAAGCGCTGCACGCGTTGCCGGCTTACGGGCGGCTGGATGAACAGACAACGTTAAGCGTGGATATGATTGGCGGCGGCCTGGCTTCCAACATTGTGCCGGACGCCTGTGAAGTGATCGTCGACATGCGCTGTCCTGATGAAGCCAGACTGGAACGGCTGAAAAACGAAACCGTTGCCATTTTCTGTAACGCTGCGGAAGCCAAAGGCGGCACGGTTACAGTGGAAGTTAAAGATGTGGCGCCCGGCGTGAACCTGAACACAGAGCATGCGGCGGTAAAACTGGCAGCAACGGCTGCCGCAAAACTGAACTTCCCGGTCAGCACCGGCTTTACCGGCGGCTGCAGCGACGCCAACTTTTTGTGCGGCATGGGCCTGCCCACAGTCCTGCTGGCAACCGGTATGGACAAAATCCATACTACGGAAGAACGCCTGGCCTTAGACGATTTGAACAACGCGGCCCGCTGGGTGCTGGGGATTACCGAAGAAGCGGCTGCAGGCAAGGCTTAATCATTCGAAACTGTAACGACAGGAGTCAGCGCAATCATTGCTGTGAATGACACTGTGTTTGCAAAGAGTAAAAATGCCGCTGTTACAGCGGCGGAATAGGAAATACGATGACTGTACCTTTTACACACTTGCATGTGCATACCCAGTACAGCCTGTTAGACGGCGCTTCCAAGCCGAAGGAGCTGCTGCAGCGGGCCATGGAATTGGGAATGGACAGCATTGCAATTACTGACCACGGCAATATGTATGGCGCGGTGGATATGTACCAGACAGCGCAGAAACTGAATAAAGAAGCGGAAAAAGAAGGGAAGCCGGGCATCAAGGTCATCTTTGGCTGCGAATGTTACATTACGCCGGGAAGCCGCTTCGACCGCATTGACAAGCAGCCCCGCTATCACCTGATCCTGCTGGCGGAGAACAACGAAGGCTGGCATAACCTGTCCCGGCTGGTTTCCCTTGGGTTTATTGACGGCTTTTACCGCAAGCCCCGCATTGATAAGGATATCCTGCGCAAGTACAGCAAGGGCATCATCTGCCTCAGCGCCTGTGTGCAGGGGGAAGTGCCCCGGCTGATTTTACAGCGGAACCTGGACGGCGCGGAAAGGGCGCTGCAGGAATATATTGATATTTTTGGCAAAGACAACTTCTATCTGGAAATGCAGAACCACGATCTGGAGGAGGAACGGATCGTCAACCGCCAGCTGCATATATTTGCTGAAAAATACGGGCTGAAACTGGCGGTCACCAACGATATCCACTACGTGAAGCGGGAAGACGCCTCAGCCCAGGACGTGCTGCTCTGTATCCAGACCAATAAGAATGTGGACGATCCGGACCGCATGCGTTTCAACAACGACTGGTATTACTGCAAGAGTTATGAGGAAATGCGGGCGCTGTTCCCGGAGGACGAAGAAGCGCTGCATAATACCCACGAGATTGCGCAGCGCTGCAACGTGGACCTGACCTTTGGCAAGCTGCTGCTGCCGGAGTTTCCCATTCCGGCGCAGTTCCACAATGATGCGGACGCCTACGTGCGCAGCCTCTGCGAGGCGGAAATCCCGAAACGTTACGGTGTTTTGCTGCAAAAACTGGCAGGGGCTGCAAGAAGGAAAAAAGAAGAAGAGATACAGCAGCGCCTGGAATACGAGCTGGGCGTCATTAAGCAGATGGGCTACGCGGCGTATTTCCTGATTGTGTGGGATTTTATTCACTACTGCCGCAGCCACAAAGATGAAAACGGCAGCCCGGATCCCATTCCGGTGGGCCCGGGCCGGGGCAGCGCAGCCGGTTCCATCGTGGCTTATCTGCTGCACATCACAAACATTGACCCGCTGGATTTTGATCTGCTCTTTGAACGGTTCCTCAATCCGGAACGGGTCAGCATGCCCGATATTGATACGGACTTCTGTTACCGCAGGCGCGGCGAGGTGCTGGAATATGTGATCCGTAAGTACGGCGCGGACCATGTGTCCCTGATCATCACCTTCGGTACCCTGCAGGCGAGGGCTGCGGTGCGGGACGTGGGCCGGGCGCTAGGCATCAGCCTGCCGAAGACGGACCGCGTAGCCAAAGCGGTGCCCCGTGAACTGGGGATTACGCTGGACAAGGCGTTACAGTCCAAGGAACTGCGGGCTATGTATGACAGTGACCCGGAGGTGAAACGGATCATTGATATTGCCAAAAGCGTGGAAGGGCTGCCCCGCAACAGCGGGACCCATGCAGCCGGCGTCGTGATCGCGCCGAAGCCGCTGATCGATCTGGTGCCGCTGCAGTTGGACGAAGCGGCGGATATTGAGACGGGCATCAGCCAGGAGCGCATGATCACCACCCAGTTTGACAAGAACCAGGTGGAAGAGCTGGGGCTGCTGAAGATGGACTTTCTGGGGCTGCGGACCCTGACGGTCATGGACGATGCCCTGCGTTTTATCAAGGAAAGCACAGGCGAGACTGTCGATTTGGATACGATTCCGCTGGAAGACGAAGCGGTCAGCCGGATGCTGTGCGCCGGTGACACCCAGGGCGTGTTCCAGCTGGAAAGCGCGGGCATGACGCGGCTGGTGGAACGGCTGGCCCCGAAGTCCATGCGGGATCTGGTGCCGCTGGTGGCATTATACCGTCCGGGACCTCTGGACGCCGGCATGGCGGAGAAGTTTATCGAAGGGCGCAAACGGCATCATGCCATGGAAAGTATCCATCCGCTGCTGGACGGGATACTGGCAGATACCTACGGGGTCGTTCTGTATCAGGAGCAGGTTATGCAGACGGCTTCCATTCTGGCCGGCTTTTCGCTGGGTGAAGCGGATATACTGCGCCGGGCTATGGGCAAGAAAAAGGTGAAAGACCTGATTGCCATGAAGAGCCGTTTTGTGGAAGGGGCGCAGAAGCTGCACAATGTTCCCCCGGAAAAAAGTGAAGAAATATTTGAAATTCTGCTGAAGTTTGCAGGCTACGGCTTTAACAAATCCCATTCGGTGGCTTACGGCCTGGTGGCTTACCAGACGGCCTACCTGAAAGCCCACTGGCCGGCGGAGTTCTTTGCGGCGCTGCTGACCAGCATCATCGGCGATGCGGACAAGATGAGCTGGTACATCACGGTCTGCAAGGACAGGGGGATCCGTATGCTGCCGCCGGATGTAAATGCCAGCCAGGAAGGCTTTTCGGTAGAAAAGGGAGCCATCCGGTTTGGTCTTGTCGGCATCAAGAGCGTCGGGGAAGGCGCAGTGCGGGAAATCGTCCGGGCGCGCCGTGAAGGCGGGCCGTTCCGGGATATCCTGGATTTCTGCAAGCGGGTGAATTACCGGGTCCTGAACCGGCGGCTGCTGGAAAACCTGATCAAGTGCGGCGCCATGGATTCCTTAGGCGCGTACCGTTCCCAGCTGCTGGCAGTTTATGAAAAAACGCTGGAGCTGGGAATACAGCAGCAGCGTGATTACAACAGCGGGCAGATGGGCCTGTTCGGCGGCGACGATTTTGCGGAAGTGAATTCGGTGCCGCTGCCGAAGATGGACGAGATGAGCCGTTCCGTATTGTTGAAAAATGAAAAAGAACTGATTGGCTTCTATGTGACCGGGCATCCGCTGGACGGCTACCGCATGGCGCTGGACCGGCTGACGCCGCTGTATACGCTGACGGACGATACGCCTGCCGTACGCGATGGCGCCTTTGTCAATGTGGGCGGGATCATCAGCATGACGGATATCAAGGTCACTAAAAAAGGCGATTCCATGGCGGTACTGGCGCTGGAGGATTTCGGTTCCCGCATCGAAGTGGTGGTGTTCCCTCAGGCATACAATGCGTATTCCGCGCTTTTGCGGGAAGATACGGTGGTGGAAGTGGAAGGCCGTTTTAATGTAGACGAACGGGGCAGCAAGATCATCGCTTCCCGGCTTGCGCTGCTGGAGGAGGGCAAGCCCCCTGCACTGGCAGGGCAGCCGCGGGACGGCAAAGGGGCAGGGAACGGATATTCTACTGGAAACGGCTATGTCAGCGAAAGCGGATATTCATATACAGCGGAACCGTCTTTGGAAAATACAGCGGTAAACGAAAGCGCAGATGCCGGTTATCAAGGCCGGAATTATGTAGCCGCAGACAGTGCTGCTGCGCAAAATAATGCCAGTGTGCCGACAAACGCTGCGGATGCGCAGGGGCATATCCCGGTTCCTATCAGCGCAGTCATCGAACTGGTCATTTCACCGGAACGGGAAACGGACATTGTTACCAAAGCACTGATTGCGATTTTGCAAAAGCATCACGGCAGCACTATGGTTTTCCTTAAGCTCATGGGATCCCGCCGGCGTATCCGTCTGGAACCGCGTTATTATGTGAACGGGCAGGATACGGCGCTGCAGGATGAACTGAAGGAACTGCTGGGGGATCATGCGTTCCGGGTGAAGGAGATATGAGTTGATTACTCCTGCAAGGGCCGGAACCGTTTGAAAATATTGTTTTCTATTGAATGAAGGAAAATTAAGATGAGTTTTTTTGTAAAAGCAGAAGATTTATTTCATGTGCTAACTTACAACGGTGTTCTTATTTTGCCTTTTTTCATATGTGTGTTTGTAGGGATTGTATTTTATAAAACAAAAATTGAAAAATACAATAATATTTATAGCATTTGTTTTGGGTCTATAGGATTTTTGGGTATTTTTCTTGTTATGATAGGGATGTTAGCTAATTCTGTTTTAGCAACAGGATATTTTTATAAAAACAATGAAATCCATATTAAATCAATTTTAAAAAATGAATATGTCATGCCTTTACAAGAAATAAAAAACATTGAGGTTGTAACATCAAAACCAATGATAGGTGGTGGATACATAAGAAAACAGAACGAAAAGGAATTAAGAACGGAAAATTTGCGATTAGTAGAGTTAGGAATTCGTCTTAATGGCGCATCTACGGGAGCTGTCAGTGTTGGGGTATTTCGACTTACAACTGGCGAAAAAGTCAAAGCTTTTTTATATCGTCCTTATTCCAAGGCATTGCTGATTCAGGGTGAAAAAGACTTATTTTTGATTGGAAGCCCTAATGTTATGGAATTATACAATTTATTGCAAAGCTCTTTTTATCGTTCAGAATAAAAGTTAAGAAACTACATTTGACCATCCGTATCTAAAAAAGGTACGGATGTGTTTTTATAACAGTTATTTACTTAATATGCTGTTGTTTTCTGAAATACATAATTATAAAAATATAATGTTTTACATTTACAACTGAATCCTATAAAATAAAAATAGTGAAGTCGCTGCTGCGAGAGAAAAACGAAATTGAAAAGAGGAGGGATTACCATGGCCGTATACCGTTGCCGTATCTGCGGCGCTATTTTCGACGAGGCAAAGGAAGGGAAGAAACTGAGTGAAATTCCCTGCTGCCCCATCTGTAAGCAGCCTATCTCCAATTTTGAAAAGATTGCGGATGCGGAAGAAGAAAAGGCTGCGCCGGCCCCGGCACCGGCGCCTGCTGCGCTGGCATATGACGAAGCCTATGCCCGGGTTGACGAACGCTGCCGTTACATGAAGGAAATTCATGAGATGGCGGTGACAGGGCGCACGCTTGGCGGCGCTATGGGAACCCAGATGCCGATGCCCGGCTGGGACGATATTTTACTGCTGGGCACACAGCTGAATCCGCCGCCGCTGGAGGACGACGCGCCGGTAGAGACAAAGACCGTAATCGGCAAACATGCGAAACAGCCTATGGTACTGGAAAGTCCGGTATATATTTCCCACATGTCCTTCGGCGCCCTTTCCAGGGAAACTAAGGTGGCGCTGGCCAAAGGCTCTGCTCTGGCAAAGACCGCCATGTGCAGCGGGGAGGGCGGTATTCTGCCGGAAGAAATGGCGGCAGCCTACAAGTACATTTTTGAATATATCCCCAACAAATACAGCGTTACCGATGAGAACCTGAAAGCGGCGGATGCGATTGAAATCAAAATCGGACAGGGAACGAAACCCGGCATGGGCGGACACCTGCCCGGGGAAAAGGTAACGCCGGAAATTGCGGCGCTGCGCGGCAAAAAAACGGGTGAAGATGTGCAGAGCCCCAGCAAATTCCCGGAAATCAATTTCCGGGAAGATTTAAAGGCCATGGTGGATATGCTGCGGGAGCGTTCGGGAGGCAGGCCGATCGGTATCAAGATTGCTGCCGGACGCATTGAGCAGGATCTGGAGCACTGCGTATTTGCGGAGCCGGATTTTATCACCCTTGACGGACGAGGCGGCGCTACCGGTTCCAGCCCCTTCTTCCTGCGGGAAGCAACCACTGTTCCGACGATTTTTGCCCTGAGCCGCGCCCGCAAATACCTGGATTCCGTCGGTTCCGATATTGCGCTGGTGATAACCGGCGGACTGCGGGTGTCGCCTGATTTTGCCAAAGCGCTGGCCATGGGCGCCGACGCCGTTGCGATTGCCAGTGCGGCGCTGATCGCTGCTGCCTGCCAGCAGTATCGCATCTGCGGTTCCGGCAACTGCCCTGTCGGTGTGGCAACGCAGGATCCGGAGCTGCGTGCCCGCCTGAACATCGACGCGGCGGCGCAGCGGGTGGCGAATTTCCTGAACGTATCCCTGTCGGAGCTGAAGACCTTTGCGCGTATCACCGGACATTCCTCTGTACATGACCTGTGCCTGGATGACCTGGTTACGCTGAACAAAGATATTGAGGAGTGCACAGGCATTCCCTATGCGGGACGGGCAAGAATGTAACAGATAGAACACAAAAACTGTTTGACTTTATTTCTTTCAGTAAGATAAGATTGAAATGAAAAGATCTTCCGGTTGCAGTTATGCTGGTCTTTGGCAATAACCTCCAGCCGGAAGAAGTTTTTTGGTTTACATTTTACTATGACTGGGGGATTTTTTATGAAAAAACTATTGGTATCCACACTGGCGGCTGTTGTTTTGGGATTTGGCATCGGGGGTGACGCGACGCCTGCCTTTGCGGAAGAGCAGGCTGCGCCGAAGAGCAACATCCTGACCATGGCGGCTGTCTGGAAGCAGACGGCTGCAGAGTATCGCGCACTGTATTATCAGGGCTTCAACATTGCGCAGAAATATGTTGACGAAGCGGTGGCGAAGCATAAGAAAAAACATAAACCGCTGGCTGTAATTACAGATGTGGATGATACGGTTGCCATTCACGACCGGTATTGGGCGCATCTGATTGCCGGCGGCGAAGAGTTTTTCGATGATCCGGTGTGGGATAAATATATTCCGACCAACAGCCTGCTGCCGGCTCCCGGCGCGTTGGACTTCCTGAACCACTGCAAGGAAAAAGGCGTAGAAGTATTCTATGTGACCAGCCGGGATCAGGGCGAAGGAACCTACGAGATGGCATTGGAGAACCTGCAGAAGCTGGGCTTCCCCTATGCGGACAGGGAACACCTGACGGTACTGGTGGATACGTCCAACAAAGAACCGCGGCAGAAGGAAATCGCGGAAAAGTTTGATGTAGTTGTGAAATTGGGCGACAGCCTGAATGATTTCCAACGCAAGTATTACATCAAAGGGGACTTTGAAGAACGTAATGCCATGACTGCTGCAGATAAGGATTTGTTCGGTACGCAATATATCATCATGCCGAATCCTACTGACGGCCAGTGGATTGCTGCCATCTTCGGGCAGTCGGAACCGGAGGATACAGCGGCGAACCGCGCACTGTGGCATAAGACTGCGACGCGGAATCAGTGGGAAGGAAAGTAACAGATATTCAGAGATTCTTTTTGTCATTCTATTCACTTTTTTTACAAATGTGGTAAAATTAAAGTACAGAAACATGTGCGTGAAGTTCCTGTAGGGAAATGCGGTGCAGTTCGTCTGTGATTGTCACGGTGTGTGCCTGTGACAATGCGGCAGAAAATATGCGCAGTGTTTCCACTAAATGTAAAAAAGGAGGAAGTATTGTGAAGAAGTTAATGATGGTTGTGATGGCGATGCTGCTGTCCCTGTCCCTGGTTGCGGGCTGCGGCGGCGGAGACAAAAAAGCGGAACTGATCAAAGGGCTCAAAACGGAGATCGGCACCCTGCTGGGCAATGTGGATAAGCTGGCTGCCGACGAGCTGAAGGGCGATGCCGCCAAGAAAGCGACAGAAGGCTTCAAAGGCCTGATGGACAAGATTGCGAAGCTGAAAGAAGCGGCTAAAGGCGATGCGGCTGCGGAAAAAGACGTGGCTGACCTGATGGGCAAAGCCACCGGCTTATCGGAAAAGATCAGCCGCGGCCTGGCTGCCGGCAATCTGAACATTGATCCGAAGACCTTCAAGATTGAAGAACTGGAAAAGAACGGCTGGGTAGCCATTAAAGACGCGGCCGGCAAAATCACCGGCTACTATGACCCGAAAGACGTTGTAACGGACGATTTAGGCAAAAAAGCCTATGCCTGGATCCTGAAGATCGGGGAAGACGGAAAGGCTTTGGGCTTTGAAAACGTGGCCTTTGACTATGCCAACGGCAAGGTTGCCCTGAACAAAGAGGCCATTTTGGAAAACAAAGACGGCGTATTCAGCTTCGCGGCAGCGAAAGAAGCTATCAAATCCCTGGTATGGGGCGACGGCGTGAAAGGTCTGGAAGGTCTGGACCTGAACGGTATTTTTGAAAAACTGAAACCCCAGGGCTGGGATATGAAGAAACTGGCAGCCGCAGCGGCAGGCGCAGTTGCCGGTGACGCAGCCAAAGGCGGCGACAAAGCGGCTATGGTAAAAGACTTTGTAGCCTTTGCGGAAAAGAATGAAGCTACCCTGAAAAAACTGGCGGACTCCATTAACGGCGGTACGGTTGACAAAGCAGCATTGCTGGATCTGGGCAAAAACGCCCTGGCAGAAATTAAAAAGGCCAATGGCGATCTGAGCGGCAAATATGCCGACCTGCTGAAACCGGTTGCCAACATCATGCAGATGCAGGAAGACCGCGCACAGGCCATGATTGACGGTGTGAACGGTAACGCGGCGCGCTTTGCCGAAGGCGGCGACCTGAAAGCCAAAGTGCTGGAACTGTTAGCGCAGTTCAAGAAAGAGAATAACCTGTAAGCATGGAAGGCGCGCAGGGAATTTGCAGCGGATTTGCAGATTCAGGCTGACGCGGGAAACAAATGGAAATGAAATACGAAGGGTGCAGCGAGGAAACTCTGCTGCACCTTTTGCGTATATAGGATGCCCTGTGTTCATCAACCTTTCACAATTTACGTATCGCATTATGATATAATGTTCTTATTAAGAGATAGCTGCAGAAAAAAAGAAAACGCTATCCGGGAGGAATCATTATGAAAAAGATTGCGATCATTCGTTGTCTGGATGTAAGCATGCGCTGTGTGGGCGCATCCTGCATGAAGTCCTTTAACAACCATACGGTGAAGTTTGAACGGTATGGGGATGAAGAACTGGAACTGACTGCCAGCCTGACCTGCAACGGCTGCGGGCAGACGGTGGAAAATGACGAAGGGCTGAAGAAGAAGCTGGACCGTCTGGCAGACGAGCCGGTGGATGTGGTACATTTCAGCAGCTGCACCAACAAAAAGGATAAGGAAAATCCGGAGCTGAAAAAACGCTGTCAGTGGGTGGAAAAAATGAAGGACTATCTGGAAAGCAAGGGCGTGGAAGTCGTGTATGGGACACACCACTGATTCACATACTTTGCGGAATGATGTGCAGCGATTGTTTTGGTGACAGGACTGCTTTTCAGATGAAAATTGCAAAGCTTGGAAGCCGGGCCGCTGCCATTCGTGTCGGCGGCCTCTTTCTATTTGGAAAAACATGGAAAACATGGTATAATATACTGTACTGGTTTAAGGGCGCTGGTTCAATGCGTTTTGCGCCTGCCGACACCTTTGCAATACACTTCGGCAGACAGAATAACGACTGGGCAGGGTCCAAATATAAGGAAACACTGATTAATTCGGTCATTGCACAAACTCATTGAATCAGTGTTTTCATAAAACAATAACGTGAGCAGGAGGAGCACATGAACATCATCGTCTGTGTAAAACAAGTACCGGATACGACGCAGATCCGTCTGAATCCGGAAACCCGCACCCTGATACGGGACGGCGTGGAGAACATTTTGAATCCGTATGATGCGGAAGCATTGGAAACGGCACTGATCTTAAAAGATAGATATGGAGCGAAGGTAACGGTGGTTACCATGGGACCGCCTCAGGCCAAGGATATCCTGAAGGACGCCATTGCCCTGGGCGCGGACGAAGCGTTCCTGCTGACCGACCGGGTCGTGGCCGGTTCGGACACACTGGCTACCAGTGTGGCGCTGGCTGCGCTGGTGAAGCATCTGGGCGGCTGCGATCTGATCCTCTGCGGACGGGAAGCGGCGGATGGCTGCACGGCGCAGGTTGGCCCGGAGATGGCGGAACATCTGGGCATTCCGCAGGTAACCTCTGCCCTGAAGGTTGATTTTGCGGACGGGCGCTTTATCGTAGAACGGGAAACGGAAAACTGGGCGGAGACCCTGGCTGTTCCGGCTCCGGTGCTGGTGACCATGACCCGTGCGGAAAAGGAATTGCGTTTTGCCAGCATCCGCGGCAAGATGAAAGCCCGCAAGACGGAAATTCCGGTAAAGACTGCCGCAGACCTGGGCCTGGATGCCTCAAAGGTCGGCCTGAATGCATCGCCGACCCGTGTTATGAAGGTGTTTACGCCGGAAGTACATAAGATTGACACCCAGATCATCAAGGAAGACGATGTGGATGTTGCGGTTGACAAGCTGTTGGAAAAGCTTATCGCGGCCGGCGTTGTGAAACGCTGAGCGGTGTATCGTGGCGGTTAAAGTTGATAAAGCTCGCTGCATAGGCTGTGAGAACTGCGCGGCTATCTGCGCCACTGGCGCCATACAGGTGCAGGACGGAAAAGCGTCTGTAACAGAAGATAAATGTGTGGGGTGCTGCGCGTGCGTCTACGATTGCCCTATGGAGGCGATTACTCTTCCGGAGGAGGATTTAAATTATGGCGAAGACTGAAAATTCGATTTGGGTAGTGGCCCAGCTGGAAAACGGCGAAGCCCTTGGCGTGACCTATGAATTGCTGGGACAGGCGCGCCGTCTTGCGGATCAGGCAGGACAGAATACGGCGGTTGTGCTGATCGGCAAAGAAAATAACGGACAGGCGGAAAAGCTGATTGCCCAGGGCGCGGATGTGGTGTACTCGGTGCTGGGCGCTGAATACGAAGATTACAATGTAGAGTTATATACAAACGCAATCTGCGAGCTGGCGCAGGCGTATCAGCCGAACGGCATCATGTTCGGCGCTACTATCGACGGCCGCGATCTGGCGCCCCGTGTGGCTGCCCGCCTGAAGACCGGCCTGTGCGCGGACTGCACGGAAGTGGAAATGGGCGAAAACGGTCTGCTGAAATGGACCCGTCCGGCCCTGGGCGGCAACCTGATGGGCACCATCGTCTGCTCCGATCTCCGTCCCCAGATGGGCTCTGTACGGCCCAAGATTTTTGCGCCCATGGAACCGGATGCCGGACGTCAGGGCGAAGTGATCAATTATACGGTAAAGAATAAAGTAGAAAGCAAAGTGGAGATCCTGAAGAAGGAGCCTCTGTCCACCGGCGGCAAGCTGAAGATTGAAGACGCGGAAGTAGTCTGCGCAGGCGGCCGCGGCTTTGGCGATGCGGAACGGTTTGCCATTCTGGAAGAACTGGCAGGCCTCTTTGAGAAGTCCGCGGTGGCCGGTTCCCGCGCGGCGGTAGATGAAAAGTGGGTGGATCATGCATCCCAGGTGGGGCAGTCCGGCAAGACCGTTGCACCGAAGCTGTACGTTGCCTGCGGCATTTCCGGCGCCCTGCAGCATATTTGCGGCATGAAGGAATCCGAAGTGATTGTGGCCATCAATAAGGACGAAAACGCGCCGATCTTCGAAGTGGCGCATTACGGCCTGGTTGGCGACGTGCATGTCGTCATTCCCAAGCTGATTGAAAAGATTAAAGCCTATAAAGAATCCTGAGGTACTGTTTTTGTGTGGAAAGTCATTTATATCGCTCCGACACAGGAGTATGCTGAAAAATTAAAGAAGCTGCTGCTGGACAACGGGTTTTTGTGTCAGCTGAAGCCGGTCGGTTCACGACGCGGCAGCAAGCTTGTTTCGATTGAGATTTCCGTGCCGGAATCCGAAGCGGAGGACGCTTACGAAGTGCTGGCGGAACATGGGTTCCGGGGATAGGAAGGCCCGGTTGTGAATAGCAGATAAACGATTCGGTTTTTTAAATAAGGGTTTTACATGGCGGACAGAGGAGAGAAACTTTTCAAAAAAGGATATACCGATTTTGACGCGCAGCTTGACCGGGAGCTGGAGGAAGAAAAAGAAGAGCGGCGCAGGCAGCTGCTGCTGCAGGCTCCCGATTACAAGCTGATGAATTACATGGCGGAAAACGGGACCGATACGCCGGAGCTTGCGACCAGGCTGAAAGATGCGGGTTTCTATTATTTGCGCTGCAAAAATGACGATGAAACCGAAAAGCTGATGGGCGTCTTTCGGAAAACCTTGCTGGGACATCCGTCTTTACGGGAAGATATCCTGAAACAGATGGGGTATCTGGGCTGTCTTGCGTTTAAACAGGCTTTGCCTGTATTAGGCAAGGGCTGTGCGGAAATCATTCTGGAAGATTTGCGTCTGTTAGGAAAGGAAGCCCCGGAGGTTTCCGGCGAGGGTTACCTGCATCTGCGGAACGTGGCGGATACGGCGGCGCGGACCCGGAATGATAAAGAACTGCGGGAGATCGCGACCGCGTTTTATGATTACTGGAAAGAAAGCAGGCCGCGTGTTACGAACGGGCTGCTTTCGGCGTTGAGCGATTTACTGTTTGTGGCGGCAGACAGACGTCAGATTGACACGTTAATTGTGGTTTGCCGTCTGTGCCGCAGTATTTTACGGCATGCATCGGCAGACAGCGTCATGCGGCAGCAGTTTGTCGCGGAGTGGGGCGGGATTGCAGCCCAGATCGGCCAGCGCGGCTGGGTTACGGAATGCACAGTGCTGTTGAAGGAACTTTGTATCTTGCTGGGGTCGGTCAAGGATTTTGCGCTGATCAAAAAAGTGCTGGCAGACGTTGCGGTCCATATGCAGATGCAAAGCAAATGGGACGGCTTTGAAAGCGCGTTTCGTTTATATTATCCCTGTCAGCTGTTTGTGCTTGAGGCATTGGTCTGGATGCTGCGCAAGTATCGCCGCATCATCTGGAAAGAAGACATGCTGGAAACGAAAACGGCGCAGAAAGATTCCGGTATGCTGGCACAGCTGGAACAGAAAATGAATCTGATTACCGAGAGGGAACAGGTAACGGACATGATCCGTTTCCTGCTGCGCAATGCCAGGGATCTGGCAGCCGCCTGCGCCCGTCTGGAAATGAAGGACGAGTGGGAGATTTATCTCGCCTGGCAGCGGGTTTGGCTGTCTGCCTGCGGCAGGTCAGAGAAACGGCGAAACCAGATCCGGCGCTTTATGCAGTTTGTTGCGGAATACTGGCACAGCACCCAGCCCTCCCGCAGCCGGAAGCAGTGGGAGCTGATGCAGGAACTCATGCAGCCGTTGCAGCTGAGCCGGGAGGATCAGGAACTGGTGAATCTGCTGGCGTAACGTTTGCGGCCGAAGCTGTAAGTCTCTGGTAATGCGTATTTGCATAACAGGTTTGTATTTAGCAAGTGCTGAAATTTACAGTTGAAGCTTGAGTCAGTTCGTGTTATAATTAACAAAACTGAATAGTATTACCTTTAAATCGGTCCTGTGAGACTGTAAGGTGACTTACTTGAGTAGTTTTATGGAAGAAAATAAGCCTTCTTGCATCCTGCGGGACAAGAAGGCTTTTATTTTATTCAGGAAACGTGGCCCCAAACTGCGGGGCGCATCCGGCGGCTGACCGCGGATGACCGTGAAAGAAGGCGGCGTTTTCCCATCAGACAGGAGGAACAACCATGGCAAAAGCAAATGTGTCCCTGGCCGGCAGGGACATCCTCGACCTGGAGAGCATCAGCGTCGAGGAGTACAATCTGGTTCTGCAGACAGCTGCGGAAATGAAAAAGATCATGAAGCGCGACATTAAAAAAGTGCCCTCCCTGCGGGGCAAATCCATCATCAACCTTTTCTATGAGCCCAGTACCCGGACCCGTACATCCTTTGAGCTGGCCGGCAAGTATCTGGGGGCGGACGTGGTCAATATCACGACTTCCTCTTCCAGCGTAGTAAAGGGCGAATGCCTGCGCGATACCATCCTTACTGTCCAGTCCATGTGCTGCGATGCAATCGTCATGCGCCATCCCATTGAAGGCGCAGCTGTCTATGCGGCCGATGTGGCAAAACCTGTCATCATCAACGCGGGCGACGGCGCCCACGCTCATCCGTCCCAGGGCCTGCTGGATATGTTCACCCTGCGGGAAAAGGGGCTTACGGATTTAAAAGGAAAGAAAATGGTTATTCTCGGCGACATTTTATACAGCCGTGTCGCCCGTACCAATATTGCCGCCTGGACGAAGCTGGGGGCTGACGTGCATGTAGCCGGGCCCCGCCCGCTGATGCCCTACGCCATTGAAAGCCTGGGCGTGACCTACCACAGACGCATCGAGGAAGCTATCGAAGGCGCGGATGTCATCGATGTACTGCGTATCCAGCTAGAGCGGCAGAAAAGCGGCCTGTTCCCGTCACCCCGCGAATATGCCCGCATCTTTGGCCTGAATGAAGCCCGGCTGAAGCTGGCGAAACCGGATTGTGTCGTACTGCATCCCGGTCCCATGAACCGCGGCCTGGAAATTTCCTGGGACGTCGGCTACTGCGACCAGGCGGCGATCCGCGATGAAGTGCAGAACGGCGTAGCCGTCCGTATGGCGTTGTTATTCCTGACACTGACTGGAGGTAAACAAATTGAAGCTGCTAATTAAAAATGGACGGGTGGTAGACCCTTCCCAACATCTTGACGCGATCTGCGACGTACTGGTTGAAGACGGAAAAATTGCGAAAATCGGGAAAAAGCTGGCAGAAGCAGCTGACGAGACCTACGATGCCACCGGCAAAGTGGTAGCCCCCGGTTTTATTGATATGCATACCCATCTGCGGGAGCCCGGGCTGGAAGCGAAGGAAAGCATCCGGACCGGCACCATGGCAGCCGCCGCCGGCGGTATCACCACCATCGCCTGCATGCCGAATACGAAGCCGGCAATCTCCACCTCCATCGTGGTCAGCGGTATCAAAGAGCGGGCTGCCCGGGAGGGTTTTGTCAATGTAGAAGTAATCGGTTCCATCAGCAAGGACGAACAGGGCAAGGAACTGTCCGAAATGGGCGATATGCTGGAAAAAGGCGCGGTAGCCTTTTCCGATGACGGCCATTACGTGGACAGCAGCCGCCTGCTGATGAATGCCGCCAGATATATGACCAGCTTTGATGCGCCGCTGGTTTCCCACAGCATTGAAAGCGAACTGAATGCGGACGGCTATATGCACGAAGGCGCGGTTTCCGCCAAGATCGGCGTGCCCGGCGTGCCTTCCGTGGCAGAAGATATCGCGGTTGCCCGGGATGTGCTGGTAGCCGGTTATACCGGAGCCCATATCCATATTGCCCACGTAGCCAGCAAAGGCGCGGCGGACATCATCCGTCAGGCAAAAGCGAAAGGCTGGCCTGTAACGGCGGAAGTGACGGTGCACCATCTGACCCTGACCGACGAAGCCTGCCTGGGCTACAGCACGGCAACACGGGTATCCCCGCCGTTGCGCAGCAGGGATCATGTAGAAGGCATGCGCGAGGCGCTGTTGGACGGGACCATTGACATGATCGTTACCGACCATGCGCCCCATGCGCCGGAAGAAAAAGACGTGGAATTCCGCAAGGCGCCCAACGGTTTCTGCGGACTGGAAACCTCTGTAGGCGTAGTCCTGACAGACCTGTATCATACGGGCGTGCTGACCCTGGACCAGGTCATTGAGAAGATGAGCTGCCGTCCGGCGGAGATCTTCAAATTAAAAGGCGGCAGGCTGACGGAAGGCGCGCTGGCAGACATTACGATCCTGGATCTGGATAAAGAGTGGACCGTAGATTCCAAAAAATTCTACACGATCGGCAAGGTAACGCCCTTTGAGGGCAAGCAGTGCAAAGGCAAGGCCGTTGCCACGATTGTAGCAGGAAACATTGTAATGAGAGATGGGGAAGTATGCAAAAAATAAAAGGGAAACTGGTATTGATGGACGGCAGTGTCTATGAGGGGGACCTGTACGGCCGGCGCGACGCGGTGGGCGAAGTCGTCTTCACCACCGGCATGAGCGGATACCAGGAGACCCTTACGGATCCGTCATTCTGCAGCCAGATTGTAGTGATGACCTATCCGTTGGTGGGCAATTATGGCGTGAGCCCCTGCTTCAACCAGGGGGAACGGTGCTTTTTTCAGGGCTATGTAGTCAGCGAATTATGCGATTACCCCTGCAACTGGCGCAGCGAAGGCTCGCTTCCGGCTTTTCTGGAGCAGCAGGATGTGCCGGTGCTGGCAGGGGTGGATACCCGCGCCATAACCAGAAAGTTACGCAATTACGGCGTATTGAAAGGAGTCATCACAGGGTTGGACACCGGCGAAGAAAAGATAAAAGAAATGCTGGGCGAACCGGATGTGCATGACCAGGTGAAACAGGTCACAGTCAGGGAAAAATACAGGATGGGCGAAGGAAAATACCGGGTCGCTGTGATGGATTACGGCATCAAGCGCAACATCCTGCAGTATCTGGTAAGCTTCGGCTGCCGTCTTACCGTGTACCCGGCCTATACGTCTGCGGCGGAGGTGCTGGCCGACGATCCGGATGGCATCTTCCTGTCCAACGGGCCGGGGGATCCCAAGGATCTGCCGGAGGTCATTGAAAATATCCGGCAGATGATCGGGCGCAAGCCTATTTTCGGCATCTGCCTGGGACATCAGCTGCTGGCGCTGGCCAGCGGCTATGATACATATAAAATGAAGTTCGGCCACCGGGGCATCAATCACCCGGTACGCGATTTGTTGGAGCATAAAATCTGCATTTCCTCTCAGAACCACGGGTTTGCGGTGGATGAAAAGTCGCTGGATGACCGGGTGGAGATCAGCAATGTTTCTCTGAACGACAACACGATTGAAGGATTATATTATAAAACGCATCCGTCCTTTACGGTGCAATACCATCCGGAGGCCTGTCCGGGCCCCGGCGGTCACGAATACCTTTTCCGGCGTTTTGTGAAAATGATGGGAGGTGACCGCTGATGCCTCGCGTACAGGGAGTAAAAAAAGTACTTGTCATCGGTTCTGGTCCTATCATCATCGGGCAGGCGGCGGAATTTGACTATTCCGGCACCCAGGCCTGCCGTTCCCTGAAGGAAGAGGGACTGGAGGTCGTACTGGTCAACAGCAACCCGGCGACCATCATGACGGATACCCATATTGCGGACCGTGTGTATGTGGAACCGCTGAATGTGGAATTTTTGGAAAGCGTCATCCGCAAGGAGCATCCGGATGCCATGCTGGCGACGCTGGGCGGGCAGGTCGGCCTGAACCTGGCCATGGAGCTGGACGAAAAGGGGATTCTGCGGAATTACGGCGTAAGGCTGCTGGGCACGCAGATTGCATCCATCAAGCGGGCTGAGGACAGGGAACTGTTCAAGGAAGCCATGGAGAAAATCCGGCAGCCGGTTCCGGAAAGCACCATCGTCGAAACCGTTTCGGCGGCGAAGGAGTTTGCCCATAAGGTGGGCTATCCGCTGATCGTGCGCCCTGCCTATACCCTGGGTGGCACCGGCGGCGGCATTGCCCACGATGACGGTGAGCTGGACGATATCGTCAACAAGGGACTGACCTACAGCCTTATCGGGCAGGCGCTGATCGAGCGTTCGGTCGCCGGCTGGAAGGAAATTGAATATGAAGTGCTGCGGGATGCGGAGGACAACTGCATCACCGTATGTAATATGGAAAATGTGGACCCGGTGGGAATCCATACGGGGGACTCGGTGGTGGTGGCGCCCTGCCAGACCTTAAGCGACAGGGAAGTGCAGCTGTTGCGGCAGGCTTCCATTGATATCGTGCGGGAACTGAAGGTCTGCGGCGCCTGCAACGTGCAGCTGGCCCTGGACCCCGATTCCGAGCAGTATTATGTCATCGAAGTCAATCCCCGCGTCAGCCGTTCTTCCGCGCTGGCTTCCAAAGCGACGGGCTATCCCATCGCCAAGGTAGCGGCCAAGATTGCGGCAGGGTACACGCTGGACGAGATCAAAAACGCGGTAACGAAAAAGACGACGGCCTGCTTTGAACCCACGCTGGATTATCTGGTGGTAAAATTCCCGCGCTGGCCCTTTGACAAATTCGTTACGGCAGACCGGACGCTGGGCACGCAGATGAAAGCCACCGGTGAGGTCATGGCCATTGAGCGCAACTTCGAAGCGGCGCTGCTAAAGGCGGCCCGGTGCCTGGAGATCGGCTGCCGGCATCTGCAGCTGAAGCATCTGGCGGGTCTGCCGCTGGAAGAACTGCGCCGGCGTGTGGCTACCCAGGATGACGAACGGCTCTTTGCCATTGCCGAGTTCCTGCGTCAGGGCGGTACCGTGGACGAGGTGCACCGGCTGACGAAAATCAATCCCTGGTTCCTGCAAAAGATCGTCCGCATTATCGAAATGGAACGGCTGCTGCAGACCGGGCCGCTGACGGCAGAGCTGCTGCGCAGGGCGAAAAAGCTGGGCTTTGCGGACGAAGTCATCGCAGGCTATACCGGCCAGACCTGGCAGGAGATCCGGCAGCAGCGCAAAGCGTGGGGCATTATCCCGACTTATAAGATGGTAGATACCTGCGCGGCAGAATTTGAAGCGGCCACGCCGTATTATTATTCTTCCTATGCCATGGAAGATGAAGTGGAGGTCACGTCCCGGAAGAAGGTGTGCATCCTCGGTTCCGGTCCCATCCGCATCGGGCAGGGCGTAGAATTCGACTACTGTACGGTGCATTCCGTCTGGGCGCTGAAGGAGCTGGGCTACGAAACCATTATCATCAACAATAATCCGGAAACCGTAAGTACGGATTTTGATACATCAGACAAGCTTTACTTTGAACCGCTGACCGTGGAAGATGTGCTGAACGTGCTGGACAAGGAAAAACCGGAAGGCGTCATCGTCCAGTTTGGCGGGCAGACGGCCATTAATCTGGCAGGCCCGCTGGCCAAAGCCGGCATACAGATCCTGGGCAGCAGCGTGGACAGCATCGACCGGGCGGAAGACCGGGAACGGTTCGACGAAGTGCTGACCCAGTGCGAGATTTCCCGGCCCCGGGGGCACAGCGTCACCTGTCTGGAGGAGGCGCTGGCAGCGGCTCACGACGTAAGCTATCCGGTCATGGTGCGCCCCAGTTATGTACTGGGTGGCCGGGCCATGGAAATCGTGTATAACGACGAGGAACTGCGGCACTACATGGAACATGCGGTGCAGGCTTCCAGCGACCATCCGGTGCTGGTGGACCATTACCTGATGGGTACGGAAGTGGAAGTGGACGCGATCTGCGACGGCAGGGAAGTGCTGATGCCCGGCATCATGCAGCATATCGAACGGGCCGGCGTGCATTCCGGCGACTCTATCGCCGTATATCCGCCCCGCAGCCTGTCGGAGCACGTCATTAAAACGATCATTGATTATACGGTAAAGATGGCGCTGAACCTGGAAGTAAAGGGCATGATCAACGTGCAGTACATCGTCCGCGACGGCAATGTCTATGTCATCGAGGTCAATCCCCGTTCCAGCCGCACCGTACCGTTTTTGAGCAAGGTCACCACGATCCCCATGGTGGATGTGGCGACGAAATGCGCTATGGGGCTGTCCATCCGGGAGCAGGGCTATAAACCGGGGCTGCAGTATTTCCCGGATTATTATGCCTGCAAGGCGCCGGTGTTCAGCTTCAACAAGATGAGCAATGTGGATATCACGCTGGGGCCGGAGATGAAGTCTACCGGGGAAGTCATGGCGGTAGATTACCAGTTCAGCCGGGCGCTGTACAAGGCCTGCATTGCCAGCGGCATCAACGTGCCCCACGAAGGGGCGATCCTGATTACCGTTGCGGACAAGGACAAGCCGGAAGCTACAGAGATTGCCGCAGGTTTTCTGGAATTAGGCTATGAAGTGATGGCGACCGGCGGTACGGCAGCCTATATGCGGGAGCACGGCGTCGAGGTGGAAACGGCGGTCAAGATCAGCGAGGGAACGCCGAATCTGCTGGACGATATCAAAGAAGGAAAGATCGCGATGGTCATCAACACCAGTAACCATGGCGGGACTGCAGAACGGGACGGGTTCCGTATCCGCCGTTCCACGGTAGAGCACGCGATCCCCTGCCTGACCTCGCTGGATACGGCCAAAGCGCTGCAGCGGGTCATGGCAGCCATGCGTCACCGCCGGATCGTCAGCGTCGTGGCGCTGCAGGATTTGTCCTGGGATGACTGACCGCAGCAGTTATGTAAAAAATCTGTGCAGCATGTTGCTGCGCGCATAAAATGAAAACCGGAAGAAACCGGAGGTTTGGGAATGACAAAATATGTAGAGGAAGCCAGGGTCATTGGGCAGCGGGTACTGAACCGTGCAACCAAACAGATTGACCTTATTGCGCCGCGGATCGCGGCGGAAGCTGTACCGGGACAGTTTGTCAATGTACAGGTGTCGCGGCGGACGGCCCCGCTGCTGCGCCGTCCCCTGGGCATCGCCTGGGTGGATAAACAGCATGGCGCCATCAGCCTGATCTACCGCATCATTGGCGACGCCACAAAAATACTGGCAGATGTCTGCAGCGGCGATGTGATCAGCGTGGTAGGCCCATTGGGGCACGGTTTTGACTGCAGCGCGAAACACCCGCTGCTGGTAGGCGGCGGCACCGGTCTGGCCCCGCTGCTGTATCTGGCGGAAAGCATGGAGGAAGAAGGGATCCGGCCCGACGTGCTGATGGGCGGCCGGACAGCGGACGACCTGTTCTGGAAGGATGAGTATGTGAACCTGGTGGAACGGATGGGACTGACCACCGACGACGGCTCGCTGGGAACCAGGGGAACCGTCATGGCGGAGCTGCCGTTAATGCTGCAGCGGCTGCATTATGACTGCGTATATGTCTGCGGCCCGGCGCCGATGATGAAAGCCGTTTCCGCTGCTGTGACGGAAGCCGGCATCAAATGCCAGGTCTCACTGGAACGGTATATGGCCTGCGGGCTGGGCGCCTGCCTTTCCTGCAGCTGCCAGGGCGTCGGCAAACGGATTAAAGTGTGTCAGGACGGCCCGGTCTTTTGGGCCGGGGAGGTGACGGAATGGTAAGGTATCTGTACCATAACCGGCTGGCGACAGACATTGCCGGGCTGAAGATGAAAACGCCGGTCACCACTGCTTCCGGAACCTTCGGGTTCGGACTGGAATTTACGGATTTTCTGGATTTGGAAAAGGTCGGCGCGGTAACGGTGAAGGGAACCACCCTGGCGCCCCGGGCGGGCAACAAAGGCCAGCGTGTGGTGGAAACGCCCTCCGGCATGCTGAACTGCGTAGGGCTGGAAAACCCCGGCAGCGATTACTTCCTGAAAGAGACGCTGCCGAAGCTGCGCAAATATAAAGTACCGATCGTCGTCAACATAGACGCTTCCTCACCGGAGGAATACGGCGAACTGGCGGCTAAGCTGGACGTGAAAGGCGTTGACGCCGTAGAGATCAACGTCAGCTGCCCCAACATCAAAGACGGGGGGCTGGTGTTCGGCACCAATGCCAAAAGCATGGCACAGGTCGTACGGGAAGTAAAAAAGAACACTTCGAAAGTGGTCATTACCAAGCTTTCGCCCAACGTGACCAGCATTACGGAAATGGCGAAGGCGGCAGAGGACGCGGGCACAGACGCGCTGTCCCTGATCAATACGCTGATCGGCATGAAGATTGATGTGCACCGCCAGCGTCCCGTGCTGGGCAATGTCACCGGCGGGCTCAGCGGTCCCTGTATCCGCCCCGTTGCCGTACGCATGTGCTATGAAGTGGCACAGGCCGTCCGGGTGCCGATTATCGGCATGGGCGGGATCATGTGCGCGGAAGACGCAGTGGAGTTCTTCCTGGCAGGCGCCAGCGCCATTGCGGTCGGTACAGCCAATTTTGTGGACCCGGCGATTGCAGAGACCATCAGCCTGGGCATTTTGGAATACATGGATCAGCACAACATTAAAAAACTGCAGGATATGATCGGACTGGCGCTGCCGGAAAGACAGTGATGCGGATGTTGCAGGAAGCAGGGCGCGCCCCTGTTTATAACGGAATCTGAAATGGCAGCGAACCTGTTTTACAGTAAGGAAGGTGACAGATATGCAGAGTGATCCGAGATTGATCGCCGCCCTGGATTTTCCCACGGCAGAAGCGGCTAAACAGGCGGTGGAAGAAATCGGCGATGCGGTAGCATACTACAAGGTCGGCATGGAACTGTACTATGCAGCCGGCAATGACATGATCCGCTTTCTCAAGGAACGCGGCAAGAAGGTGTTCCTCGATTTGAAGCTGCAGGACATTCCCAATACGGTGGCCAGCGCGCTGAAAGTGGAAACGAAATTAGGCGTGGATATGATCAACGTGCACGCCGTAGGCGGCAAAAAGATGATGGAGGCCGCTGCCCGGGCGGTGAAAGAAAAGGCGGAGGAACTGGGCATAGAACGGCCCAGGCTGATTGCGGTCACTATTCTCACCAGTATGGACGAAGCGCAGTTTGCAGATCTGAATTATAAAAACACCATTGCGGAGCAGGTGCTTGCCTTAGCGAAACTGGCCAGGGATGCCGGGCTGGACGGCGTGGTTGCTTGCCCGCAGGAAGCGGAGGCCATCCTCAGCGCATGCGGACCGGATTTTCTGTTTGTGACGCCGGGCGTGCGCCCCGCCGGCAGCGCCCTGGACGACCAGAGCCGCGTGACGACGCCGGCACAGGCCTTTGCCAACGGTTCTTCCCATATCGTGGTGGGGCGTCCCATCATGAAAGCGGAGAACCGGAAAGAAGCGGCGGAAGCCATCGTAGAAGAGATTCGCATATTTTGAAAAGAAAAATTTAAACCAGAGGAGGCGCTTTCATGTTAAGCGAAAAAGAAGTATTACATCTGCTGGAAGAAACCCAGGCGGTCCTGCACGGCCATTTTCTGCTGACCAGCGGCCTGCACAGCCCCATGTATGTAGAAAAGTTCAACGTACTCCAGCACCCCGAATACACGGAAAAACTCTGTAAGGAAATCGCGGCCCGGTATGCCGACGCCAACATTGAACTGGTGGTAGGGCCTACTACCGGCGGCATCCTGCTGGCCCATGAAACCGGCAAAGCCTTAGGCACCCGCGCCATCTTTACGGAACGGGAAAACGGCAAGATGACGCTGAAACGCGGCTTCCAGATTCCGGAAGGCTGCCGTGTCCTGGTCGTAGAAGACATCGTGACCACCGGCGGCAGCGTGAAAGAAGTCATGGACGTAGTCCGCGAGCATGGCGGCAACGTAATCGGCGTCGGCCTGCTGGTAGACCGTAGCGGCGGCAAAGTGGATTTCGGCGTCCGTACGGAAGCCCTGCTGCATCTGGACGTGCCGACCTTCAAGCCGGATGACTGCCCACTGTGCCACGACGGCGTAGAGCTGACCAAACGGGGCAGCACCGGGAAAAACAATCCGGTAAAAAAATAAAGCTTGCCTAAATCATTTATTTATGATATAATTCAAAAACGTCAGATGAACTGACAAACGGCCCGGTGGTTCAGTTGGTTAGAATGCCGCCCTGTCACGGCGGAGGTCACGAGTTCGAGTCTCGTCCGGGTCGCCATGCGGAAATAGCTCAGTTGGTAGAGCACAACCTTGCCAAGGTTGGGGTCGCGAGTTCGAGTCTCGTTTTCCGCTCCACAGGGGTATAGCTCAATTGGTAGAGCAACGGTCTCCAAAACCGTGTGTTGAGAGTTCGATTCTTTCTGCCCCTGCCATGAAAATAACCTCTCAAGTCC